>NZ_CP102267.1:3415681-3716136 GCF_025148125.1 Blautia wexlerae DSM 19850 | reverse complement strand
CTGATTTCCAGAATGAAGGATATTCAGAGAACATTTATGTATCATGGAGCAGAGCATAAGTGCATTAACTGTGTGGAACATGGACTGCCGCTTACGGTGGATAATGTTCTTGCAAGCTCCAGACTGCATAAGAGATGTGGAACCAGTTTTCTGTTTCTGGTTATGCTGGTCAGCATTTTTCTGCATTTTATTTTTGTATTGGTTCCATTTTACTGGGTGAGACTGTTTGGAAGACTTCTTATGGTGCCGGTTGTAGCAGGAATATCTTTTGAGATTATTCAGTGGGCTGGAAGATCAGACAGCAAACTTGCTGACTTTTTCAGTAAACCGGGTCTGGCAATGCAGAAACTTACAACTAAGGAACCGACAGCAGATATGGCAGAGGTTGCGATCAGGGCTGTAGAGGCGGTTTTTGACTGGAAAGCATATCTGAAGGAAGAATTTGGAGTTGAAGCAGAACAATGAACGGAGAAACTCTGACAGGATTATTAAAAAAAGGACAGATGATCCTTGCACAGGCGGGGATTAAGGAAGCCGGGCTGGATGCCTGGCTTCTCCTGGAATATGTCACAGGAAAAAGCCGGGCGTATTATTTTGCATACGGAGAAGAAAGTGTCACAGAAAGTGTTGCTGAAAGATATCTGGAACTGATCAGCAGACGTGCGGGACACATACCGCTGCAGCATCTGACGCATCAGGCTTTTTTTATGGGGCATGAATTTTATGTGGATAAGAATGTACTGGTACCCAGACAGGATACGGAAACACTTGTGGAGTCCGCTCTTGAATGCATGAAAGCTGTGAAAAATCCATATATTCTTGATATGTGTACAGGATCCGGCTGTATTCTTATCAGTATTCTGAAGGAGAGAGCTGATGCACACGGAACAGGCGTGGATCTGTCAGATGAGGCACTGAAAGTGGCTGTGCGGAATGCACGGACACTGGAAGTGGCAGAGCATGCGGAATTCGTACAGAGTAATCTGTTTTCTGAAATGCAGAACATTGTGTACGGAACAGAGTATATGAAAAGGACTGCTGTAAAAGATACTGTAAAAATGACAGAATGCGAAAATAGTAATAGAAATTATAGCAGAGCTTATGATATGATTATATCAAATCCGCCATATATTCCTACGGCGGAAATTGAAGATCTTATGGATGAAGTAAAATTGCATGATCCGCGTATGGCACTGGATGGTATGGAAGATGGACTTTATTTTTACAGGGCTATCACGAAACAGGCACAGGATCATCTTGTTCCGGGTGGCTGGCTTTTGTATGAAATCGGATGCAGCCAGGGAGAAGATGTGGCAGCTCTTTTGCGGAAATATAAATTTGAAGATATTGAGATAAGGCAGGATCTGGCCGGGTTGGACCGGGTGGTTCTGGGGCGAAAGAAATTACAGGAGGATAAATATGTTTGATAAATTAGACGATCTGCTCATTCGTTTTGAAGAGGTGCTTAATGAGCTTGGAGAGCCGGGAGTTACCGATAATCAGGAACATTTTCAGAAGCTGATGAAAGAGCAGAGCGATCTGCAGCCGATAGTAGATGCTTACCGGGAGTATAAGAAAAACAAAGAAACGATACAGGACAGTCTTTCCATGCTTGAGGAAGAGAAAGATGAAGATATGCGGGAAATGCTGAAGGAAGAACTGTCTGAGGCAAAGAAGAATGTAGAGGAACTGGAGCATGAACTTAAGATCCTTCTTCTTCCGAAAGATCCTAATGATAACAAGAACGTTATTGTGGAGATCCGTGCAGGTGCAGGTGGGGATGAAGCTGCCCTTTTTGCAGCAGAGATTTACCGTATGTATGTGAAATATGCAGAATCCCGCCGCTGGAAAACAGAAATGATGAGTCTCAATGAGAACGGAATCGGCGGATTTAAGGAAGTAACATTTATGATCACAGGTGCAGGTGCTTATTCCAGACTGAAATATGAAAGTGGTGTACATCGTGTACAGCGAGTTCCGGAAACAGAATCCGGCGGACGTATCCATACCTCTACCTGTACAGTTGCTATTATGCCGGAAGCAGAGGAAATCGATTTTCACCTGGATATGAATGACTGTAAATTCGATGTGTTCCGTGCATCCGGAAACGGCGGACAGTGTGTCAATACAACAGACTCTGCTGTGCGACTGACACATATTCCTACCGGAATCGTAATTTCCTGCCAGGATGAGAAGTCACAGCTTAAGAATAAAGATAAAGCGCTGAAAGTTCTTCGCTCCCGTCTGTATGAGATGGAGCTTGCCAAACAGCATGATGCTGAGGCAGAGGCAAGAAGAAGCCAGATTGGAACTGGTGACCGTTCAGAGAAGATCAGAACTTATAATTTTCCACAGGGACGTGTGACAGACCACAGAATCAAACTGACACTGCACAGACTGGAGAATGTTCTGAACGGGGATCTGGATGAGATCATTGACAGTCTGATCGCAGCAGATCAGGCAGCAAAATTAAGTAATCTTCAGGATGCGGAATAGAATATTGCGGAGAGGGTATGTGACAGAAGATGACTGAAAAAGTATTGATATGAGAGAAGAATGTCAGGAGGAAAATATTTATGCAGAAAACAGCACTTGTAATTATGGCGGCAGGAATCGGAAGTCGTTTTGGAAAAGGAATCAAGCAGCTTGCACCGGTGGGAACATGTGGAGAGATTATTATGGATTATTCCATCCACGATGCGCTGGAAGCCGGATTTAACAAAGTAGTGTTTATTATCCGTAAAGATCTGGAAGAAGAGTTTCGCAGAGTGATCGGCGAGCGTATTGAGAAAATTACGGAAGTAGAATATGTATTCCAGGAGCTTGATGATCTGCCGGAGGGATTTACGAAACCGGCTGACCGCACAAAACCCTGGGGAACCGGACAGGCTGTACTTGCTGCAAAGAAGGTTCTGGATGAGCCATTTATTGTTATCAATGCAGATGATTATTATGGGAAAGAAGCTTATGTGAAGGTGCATGATTATCTTGTGCAGGAACGGCAAAAGGACGGAAAACTCCACATCTGCATGGCCGGTTTCAGGCTTGGAAATACATTGAGCGATAATGGAAGCGTTACCAGAGGAATCTGCCATATTGAGAATGGACGGCTTACAGGTGTGACAGAGACGCATGATATATTTAAGACTGCCACAGGTGCAGAGTCAAGAAATGCGGACGGAAGTGTGCAGGAACTGGATGTAAAGGATCTGGTGTCCATGAATATGTGGGGACTGACGCCGGACTTTATGGAGGTTCTCGAGAAAGGATTTGCAGAATTTCTCAGTGGACTCGCACCGGAAGATACAAAAAAGGAATATCTGCTTCCGGAGTTAGTTGACCATCTGATCAAAAATGAAAGTGCTGAAGTTGATGTCCTGGAGACAAAGGATACATGGTTTGGTGTAACCTATCAGGAAGATAAAGAAACAGTAATGAGAGCATTTAAAAATCTTACAGAAGCGGGTATATATCCTCAGGGACTTTATCAATAAGTTAAGCAGATATCTGCAGCTTTCGCAGGAGACATGTCTGATCTGATTAAAAGCAGTTTTGGGTGTGATCCGGGAAATACAGTATGCAGTGCAGAAACAGAGGATATTGTAAAAAGTAAAGGAGAGCAATTATGGGAAAATATTTTGGAACAGATGGATTTCGTGGAGAAGCAAATGTTAAACTGACAGTAGATCATGCATTTAAGGTGGGGCGCTACGTAGGCTGGTATTATGGAAGAGACCATAAAGCTAAGATTGTTATTGGAAAAGATACAAGAAGAAGCAGTTATATGTTTGAATATGCACTTGTTGCAGGTCTGACAGCGTCCGGTGCAGATGTATATCTTCTTCATGTAACGACGACCCCAAGTGTTTCCTATGCAGTACGTACAGAGGATTTTGACTGTGGTATTATGATCTCCGCAAGCCATAATCCATTCTATGATAATGGTATCAAACTTCTCAATGGAAACGGACAGAAGATTGAAGCGGAAGTAGAAGCAAGGATTGAAGCATATCTGGATGGCCTGATCGAGGATCTTCCTCTGGCAACCAAAGAAGATATTGGACGCACTGTGGATTTTGCTTCAGGAAGGAATCGTTATATCGGACATCTGATCTCTATTCCAAGCAGGGATTTCAAAGGCATTAAAGTAGGGCTTGACTGTGCAAACGGAAGTTCTTCAGCTATTGCAAAGAGTGTATTTGAGGCACTTCAGGCAAAGACTTATGTGATCAATAACCAGCCGGATGGTACAAATATCAATACAAACTGTGGCTCTACCCATATTGAAGTCCTGCAGAAATATGTTGTGGACAATGGATTGGATATCGGTTTTGCTTATGATGGTGATGCAGATCGCTGTATTGCTGTTGACCATAAGGGAAATGTGGTCGACGGTGATAAGATTATGTATGTATGTGGAAAATATCTCAAGGAGCAGGGCAGATTAAAAGATGATACAGTAGTAACCACTGTTATGTCAAACCTCGGTCTGTACAAATCTCTGGAGAGAGAGGGTATGAAATATGAGCAGACTGCAGTAGGAGATAAATATGTGGCAGAGAATATGATGGAGAATGGATACAGTCTTGGCGGTGAGCAGTCCGGACATATTATTTTCAGCCGTTACGCTGCAACAGGTGATGGAATCCTTACTTCTCTCATGGTAATGGAAGCGTGTGTAGAGAAGAAAGCAACTCTGTGTGATCTGGCAAGGGAAATGAAGGTTTATCCACAGCTTCTCAGAAATGTCCGGGTGGCAGACAAGAAGACTGCGAGAGAGAATCCGAAGGTAGTTGCTGCTGTAGAGGAAGTTGCAAAGAAACTGGGAAGTGATGGGCGTATTCTGGTACGCGAGAGTGGCACAGAACCATTGATTCGTGTTATGGTAGAAGCCGGAACAGATGAACTCTGCCTTGAGAATGTTGATCATGTAGTAAAGGTAATGGAATCTGAAGGATTGCTCATTGACTGATTTACTGGCAAAGGAATTACATGTATAACAGAAAAAAAAGATTATTTCTGACTGCTGTCTGCTTAAGCCTTGGACTTCTGACAGGCTGCAATGTGGGAAATACAAAGAATTATAAACAGGCTGCACAGGATCTGGAACAGGGAAATTATGAGGCAGCACTTGAAGAATACGAGACAGCAATTTCTGAAGGAGTGAAGCCTGCACAGTCGTACAGAGGTGCAGGCGTAGCAAAACTCAAGCTTGGAAACTATGAAGAAGCCATAACATATTTCAATGATGCGCTTAAATGTGACAAAGTTGGCAAAGCATTAAAGAAAGATATTCTGTCGTATAGAGCTGTGGCTTATCTCAAAGTAAAGGATTATGAGGCAGCGCTGGAAGACTGCCAGACTCTGGCAGAAAACTATAAAATGGATGCGGATCTGTACTTCCTTACGGGAGAAACAGCATTGGCCATGGATTCCTATGAGGAAGCTTCTGCTAATTTTGAACAGGCCTACGGCGAAGATGCAACTTATGACAGAGCTATCCAGATCTACGGGGCATATCTGAACAGGGATATGGAAGCAGACGGAACCCGTTATCTGGAAGCTGCTTTGTCAGGAACTGCAAAAAATGCAGAGGATCATTGTGACCGCGGCAGAGTTTATTATTATATGGATGATTATGAAAATGCTGAAAGTGAACTGAAACAGGCCATAGACGGCGATAATACGGAGGCACTGGTTCTGCTTGGTATGGTATATATGGATAAAGGAGACAGCGCAAATGCAAAAGCAATGTTTCAGCAGTATGTATCACAGGCAGAAAACGGAGCCAAAGGATTTAACGGACTTGCACTGTGTGATATAGAGGATGGGGATTATGACAGTGCCCTTTCTGATATAGAAAGCGGAATCCATGTGGCAGGAGCGGAGGATATGCAGAGTCTGCTGTTTAATGAGATCGTAGTCTATGAGAAGAAACTGGATTTTCAGACTGCTTTGCAGAAAGCACAGGAATATCTGGAATTATACCCGGAAGATAAAACTGTTAAGAAGGAACTTGCATTTCTTAAAACGCGTGTGTAATATCTATCTGACTGAGGAGAATTTATGGAAGAATTTGGAAAGCTTGAAGAACGGGTGGTTCTTGTGGGAGTGCAGACGGATGATCATGATAATGTGGAAGAATCCCTGGATGAACTGAAGGAGCTTGCATCAACTGCGGGAGCTGTTACAGTGGGAAGAATCATTCAGAATCGTGAGTCTGTGCATCCCGGAACTTATATTGGAAAAGGAAAGATAGAGGAAGTACGTGCACTGGTATATGCTATGGATGCAACCGGAATTATCTGTGATGACGAACTTTCTCCTGCACAGCTGAATAATCTGGAGCGGGAACTGGACTGTAAGGTGATGGACAGGACATTATTGATTCTGGACATTTTTGCAGCGAGAGCTATAACCAGTGAGGGTAAAATACAGGTAGAGCTTGCACAGCTTCGTTACAGATCTGCCCGTCTGGTCGGTCTCAGGGAATCTCTTTCCCGTCTGGGAGGTGGAATCGGAACCAGAGGTCCGGGAGAGAAAAAGCTGGAGACAGACCGTCGTCTTATCCGTACAAGGATCTCTGCTTTGAAGCAGGAATTATCCCAGGTGGAGAAACACAGGGAACTGATCCGTTCCAGCCGGGCCAGAGGCAATATGAAGACTGCTGCGATCGTAGGATATACAAATGCGGGAAAATCTACGCTGCTGAACACACTGACAGGCTCAGAGGTTTTATCAGAGGATAAACTGTTTGCTACACTGGATCCAACTACCAGACTTTTAAATTTGAAGGACGGACAGCAGATTCTTCTCACAGATACGGTTGGATTTATCCATAAGCTTCCGCATCATCTGGTCGAAGCATTCAAGAGCACATTGGAAGAGGCCAAATATGCAGATTATATTATCCATGTGGTAGATTCTTCCAATCCGCAGGCAGAGATGCAGATGCATGTGGTATATGAGACATTAAAAGAACTGGGAGTGATGGGAAAGAAGATCATCACACTCTTTAATAAGCAGGATGCGCCGGGGGCATGCGTACTGCGAGATTTTAAATCAGACTATACGCTGAAGGTCTCTGCAAAGACAGGCGAGGGTCTTGCAGATCTGAATGATCTTCTGGAGAAGCTTCTTGCTGAAGAACAGATTTATGTGGAGCGCCTTTTCCCTTATCAGGAAGCAGGAAAAATCCAGCTGATCCGCGAATATGGGCAGCTTATCTCAGAGGAATACACAGAGGAAGGGATTGCTGTGAAGGCAAGGGTGCCGAAAGAAATCTACGCCAGAGTTGTATAAAAAAATATTTTGAAAAATAAGAAAATACCATATATTGTGCCTTTTGCGAAAATGAGGAACATTATGTGGTATTTTTGCGTGTTGACGAACCGGTGATACTCTGATACAATGAACCTACAGTGTTACTCAGAGCAAAGTGGACAGTAACGACAGAAATATCTCCGGTAAGAATATGCAGGAGAAACAGATTAACAAGAGAAAATGGGGGCATTAGATATGTTTCAGGTAGAAAAACGTGATGGCGAAGTGGATGAGTTTAAAATAGGCAAGATCACAGCGGCTATCCATAAAGCCTTTGATGCAAAAGAGAAAAATTATAGCGAAGAGATGATTGATCTCTTAGGGCTGCGTGTTACTTCTGATTTTCAGAAAAAGATTACAGATAATAAGATTACAGTAGAAGAAATTCAGGACAGTGTGGAGAATGTGCTGATCCAGGCCGGATATGCAGATGTGGCAAAAGCCTACATTCTTTACCGCAAGCAGAGGGAAAAGGTTCGCAACATGAAGTCAACGATCCTGGATTACAAAGAAATCGTAAACAGTTATGTGAAGGTTGAGGACTGGCGTGTAAAGGAGAACTCCACAGTTACTTATTCAGTTGGAGGTCTGATCTTAAGCAACTCCGGTGCAGTTACTGCAAATTACTGGCTGTCTGAGATTTATGACAATGAAATCGCAGATGCACACAGAAATGCAGATATTCATATTCATGACTTGTCCATGCTGACCGGATATTGTGCAGGATGGTCACTGAAACAGCTGATCCAGGAGGGACTTGGCGGCATTGAAGGCAAGATCACATCTTCACCTGCAAAGCATCTGAGTGTTCTCTGCAATCAGATGGTAAACTTTCTTGGGATTATGCAGAATGAATGGGCCGGAGCGCAGGCTTTCTCATCCTTTGATACTTATCTAGCACCTTTTGTCAAGGCAGATAATTTAAGCTATCCGGAAGTGAAGAAATGTATTGAGTCTTTTATTTATGGAGTCAATACCCCAAGCAGATGGGGAACACAGGCACCTTTCTCCAACATTACGCTGGACTGGACAGTACCGGATGATCTTGCAGAGCTTCCGGCTATCGTAGGCGGAAAGAATATGGATTTCAAGTACAAAGACTGCAAAAAAGAGATGGATATGATCAATAAGGCATTTATTGAGACCATGATCGAGGGGGATGCCAACGGACGCGGGTTCCAGTATCCTATTCCGACCTATTCCATAACAAATGAGTTTGACTGGTCTGATACAGAGAATAACCGCCTTCTTTTTGAGATGACATCCAAATATGGAACACCGTATTTCTCAAACTATATTAACAGTGATATGAAACCAAGTGATATCCGCAGTATGTGCTGCCGTCTGCGTCTGGATCTGAGAGAACTCCGCAAGAAGAGCGGTGGTTTCTTCGGATCAGGAGAGAGTACCGGTTCTGTGGGGGTAGTAACTATAAATATGCCGCGTATCGCATATCTTTCCAAGACACCGGAAGAGTTTTACAATCGTCTGGATCGCTTAATGGATATTTCCGCACGTTCTCTGCATATTAAACGTGAAGTAATTGGTAAGCTGCTGGATGAGGGATTATATCCTTATACAAAGAGATATCTTGGAAGCTTTTCCAATCATTTCTCTACCATTGGACTGGTGGGAATGAACGAGGTTGGTCTGAATGCCCGCTGGCTGGGAAAAGATATGTCTGATGAGCGTACGCAGAGATTTACAAAAGAAGTTCTTCTTCATATGCGGGAACGTCTGTCCGATTATCAGGAGAAGTACGAAGGAGAACTGTTTAATCTTGAGGCAACTCCTGCTGAATCTACTGCCTATCGTCTGGCCAAACACGACAGAAAACGCTGGCCGGATATTAAGACTGCAGGCAAGGAAGGGGATACTCCTTATTATACAAACAGTTCTCATCTTCCGGTTGAATATACCACAGATATTTTTGATGCACTGGATATTCAGGATGATCTGCAGACGCTTTATACATCAGGTACTGTATTCCATGCATTTATCGGTGAGAAGCTTCCTGACTGGAAAGCAGCAGCAGCACTGGTACGTAAGATCGCAGAGAATTATAAACTGCCGTATTATACGATTTCGCCGACCTATTCTGTATGTAAGGAACATGGCTACATCAGCGGAGAGCATTTCACTTGTCCGAAATGTGGTAAGAAGGCGGAGGTTTACAGTCGTATCACAGGATATTACAGACCTGTACAGAACTGGAATGACGGTAAAGCACAGGAGTATAAGAACCGTACGCTTTATGATGTGATGCATTCAGATATCAGAAAAATACAGCCGGTTCATGCCAGTGTAGTTACTGTGACTAAGGATGATGTGAAGATAGAACCTGTGGCATCACATAAATACCTGTTTACAACCAGTACTTGTCCGAACTGCAGAGTGGCGAAGAAGATACTGGAAGGCAGGGAGTTCGAGATTATTGATGCGGAGAAGAATCCGGAGATGGTGAAGGAGTTTGGAATTATGCAGGCTCCGACTCTGGTGATCACAGACGGTGAGCATATGACGAAATATGTAAATACATCCAATATTAAGAAATATGTGGATGAGGGATTATAAAGATACTGAGAGAGTTGACCGGAGGATAAAAGAGATGATCAAACAGAATGTTGTATTTGTGGAAAATAAAGCAGGAAGTCTGAAAAGAGTGACAGGGATACTTGCAGATAACGGGATTAATATTTATGGATTTGCATGCTTCGATGCACCGGAGTTTGCAATCTTCCGTATGATCTGCAACGATCCGGATAAAGCGGAAATTGTTTTAAACAGGAGTGGATATATGAATCGTATTACACAGGCGATCGTAGTTGATATGAAAGATCAGGCAGGCGGTCTGGATGAACTCCTGAAAGTAGCATCAGACAGTAATGTAAGTCTTGACTATATTTATACTTCTTTCCACAGAAAAGATCTCAGACCTGTAGTAATTCTTCAGACGGAGGATGGTGCAGTGACAGAATGCATTCTTAAGAATAATGGATTTAATGTATTTACTTCAGCAGAAGAACTGGAGAAATAATACTGTATAAGACAGTGAGAGAATCACAGGACTGGGGATGGTTCTGTGATTTTTTGTATATTCATATAGGAAAGTTGAATATATCTTGACTATATGACTAGGAATACTATATAATAAAAGAAAACAATGATAATCCGACGAAATTTAATCAGGAGGTTTTGAAAAATGCAGATTTCTACAAAAGGAAGATATGCTCTGAGACTTATGCTTGATCTTGCAGTTCATAATACAGGAGAACTGGTCAAGATCAAAGATATTTCTGCAAGGGAAAATATTTCAGAAAAATATCTGGAACAGATTATTTCATCATTAAAGAAGGCAGGATATGTAAAGAGCCTGAGAGGGGCACAGGGCGGTTATATGCTTGCCAGAGAGCCGGAAACATATACGGTGGGAACTATTCTGAGACTGACAGAAGGCAGCATGAAGCCGGTAGCCTGCCTGGAGGACGAACCGAATCAGTGCAGCAGAGCCGGGGAATGCGTCACACTCCGTCTCTGGAAGATGCTTGATGAAGCTATTGAGGGAGTACTGGATAAGGTTACATTGCAGGATCTTAAAGACTGGTATGAAGAGATGGGAAATGATTATGTAATTTGATTTTCCCTCTTGACAACAGTGGATTTATAGAATATTATGTATATAACATATAATTCATATATACTTAGTATGAAATAAGGAGGACGAACTCATGGCAAAAATCTATAAAAATGCAGCGGAACTGGTTGGAAATACTCCTCTCCTTGAGGTTGGAAATCTTGAAAAAGAGCTTGGGCTGGAAGCGAGAATACTTGTGAAGCTTGAGTATTTTAACCCGGCAGGAAGTGCCAAAGACCGTATCGCCCTGAGTATGATCGAAGACGCTGAAGAGAGAGGCGTTCTAAAGCCTGGCGCAGTGATCATCGAGCCTACATCAGGTAACACCGGAATCGGTCTTGCTTCTCTTGCTGCAATCAAAGGATATAGAGTGATACTTACGATGCCTGAGACAATGAGTGTTGAGAGAAGGAATATTCTGAAAGCATACGGTGCAGAAATCGTATTGACAGATGGAACAAAAGGTATGAATGGCGCAATCGCCAAAGCAAACGAACTTGCGAAGGAATATGAGAACAGTTTTATTCCGGGACAGTTTGATAACCCTGCAAATCCTGCGATCCACAAAAAGACCACAGGTCCGGAAATCTGGAGAGACACAGACGGACAGGTAGATGTTTTTGTGGCAGGTGTTGGTACAGGCGGAACGATCACCGGTGTTGGTGAATATCTGAAATCCCAGAATCCTGACGTGAAAGTAGTGGCAGTAGAGCCTGCAACTTCCCCTGTACTTTCTCAGGGAAAGAGCGGTCCGCATAAGATTCAGGGAATCGGTGCGGGATTTGTTCCGAAGGCATTAAATACAGAGGTTTATGATGAGGTTTTTCCGGTTGAGAATGAGGATGCTTTTACAGTTGGCAAGCTGATCGCCAAACATGAGGGAATTCTTGTTGGTATTTCTTCCGGTGCGGCTCTCTATGCGGCAATCCGGCTGGCCAAGAGACCGGAGAATAAAGGAAAAACAATCGTAGCTCTTCTTCCGGATTCCGGTGACCGTTACTATTCTACTCCATTATTTGTGTAAAATAAAAAAGCCCTTTTTAGGGCTTTTTTTATTTTACATAAATGTGTTAGAATAGATATGCTGTACAAATGATTTTTATGTAACTGTTCAGTATTTTGCAGAACAGCTATCATAACATAAATAAAATTATCATAAACAATAATATTCCGTGTAATCGGATCACAGAACAGGATGGAATAAAAATGAGAAAAGCAATTATCGCAATGAGCGGCGGAGTGGACAGCTCTGTGGCAGCTCTGCTTACAAAGGAAACCGGTGATGAATGTATCGGTGCTACCATGAAATTATTTCACAATGAGGACATAGGAGTAAAGAGAGAGAAAACCTGCTGTTCTCTGGATGATGTGGAGGATGCCAGAAATGTCTGCTACAGAATGGGGATCAGGTACTATGTTTTTAACTTTTCCGAGAGGTTTAAAGAGGATGTTATGGACCGCTTTGTGGATGCCTATGAGCATGGAGCCACGCCAAATCCCTGCATTGACTGCAATCGTTATCTGAAATTTGACAAGATGTTTCAGAGAATGCGTGAACTGGAGTATGATTATATTGTAACCGGACATTATGCACGTGTGGAATATGATGAGGAGAAGAACCGTTACTTATTAAAGAAAGCTGTGGATGATACGAAGGATCAGAGTTATGTGCTTTATATGCTGACACAGGAGCAACTTGCGCATATTTCCCTGCCTCTTGGCGGGCTTCGCAAAACGGAAGTGCGTGAGATCGCAGAGAAGCATGGCTTTGTTAATGCCAGAAAGCATGATAGCCAGGATATCTGTTTCGTACCGGACGGTGATTATGCAAAGTTTATTGAACAGTACACAGGACGTAAATCAATCCCGGGCGATTTTGTAGATACAGAAGGAAACATTCTTGGTAAACATAAAGGAATCATCCACTATACACTTGGCCAGAGAAGAGGACTTGGTATTCCGGCAGCATCCAGACTGTATGTGTGTGATATTTCTCCAAAGACCAATCAGGTGGTTCTGGGAAATAATGAGGATCTTTTCCATTCGGAACTGACTGCAACAAAGGTCAATCTGATTTCCTGTGAATCTCTGAAGGAGCCAATGAGACTGAAAGCAAAGATCCGTTACCGTCATCCGGAGCAGGAGGCCGTAGCATGGCAGACGGAAGATGGAGTGCTGCACGTGCGTTTTGATAAACCACAGAGAGCTATCACCAGAGGGCAGGCAGTTGTGTTATATGATGGAGATATCGTTGTAGGCGGCGGCGTGATTGAAAATTGTATTAAATGACAGATTTTCCTTGTCTTTCGCATTTTGTCGGACTGTCTTATCTGCACTGCTTTTTGGAAACGTTATAGTTATTAGCTATTAAACGCTATAGAAAATTTCCTATTGACGTACTAGGAATTAAATGGTAATATACAACCATGCTAAATCATATCAAACAGATATGAAAAGCATAGAAACAAAAATGACTTGCAGATAAGGGGCTTAAGAGCCGGAATCAGTTTTGCAGAGAAAAAGATTATTATAAATCAGAGAAAGATGAGGATATACACATGAGCAAAAAAATCGAAAGAAAAGACAGACATTTCAAATTTGAAACATTACAGCTTCACGTAGGACAGGAGAGTCCGGATCCGGTTACAGATGCAAGAGCAGTACCAATCTATCAGACATCTTCTTATGTATTCAGAAACTGCGATCATGCAGCTGCACGTTTCGGACTTGCAGATGCAGGTAATATTTATGGACGTCTTACAAACCCGACTGAAGATGTATTCGAGAAAAGAATCGCAGCGCTTGAAGGCGGTTCTGCGGCACTTGCAGTAGCATCCGGTGCAGCAGCAATCACATATACAATTGAGAATCTTGCACAGCAGGGTGACCACATTGTAGCAGCCAAGAATATTTACGGTGGAACAACAAACCTTCTGGAGCATACACTTCCGGCTTATGGAATCACAACAACATTCGTTGATGTATTTGATCTTGAAGAAGTAGAGAACGCAATTCAGGATAACACAAAAGCTGTTTACATCGAGACTCTTGGAAACCCGAACTCTGATGTAGTTGATATTGAAGCTATCGCAAAGATTGCTCATGCACATAAGATTCCGCTTGTAGTGGATAACACATTTGCAACACCTTACCTTGTAAGACCAATCGAATATGGTGCAGATATCGTTGTTCATTCTGCAACTAAATTCATCGGTGGACATGGTACAACAATCGGAGGTGTGATCGTTGAGAGTGGTAAATTTGACTGGGAAGCATCAGGTAAATTCGCATCTCTGACAGAGCCGAACCCAAGCTATCATGGCGTAAGCTTTACAAAGGCATGCGGACCGGCAGCATTTGTTACAAAGATTCGTGCAATTCTTCTTCGTGATACAGGTGCAACCATCTCTCCGGTAAGCTCATTCATTTTCCTTCAGGGACTTGAAACACTGTCACTTCGTGTTGAACGCCATGTAGAGAATGCACTGAAAGTTGTTCAGTACTTAAATAACCATCCGCAGGTAGAGAAAGTTCATCATCCGTCTGTATCCACAGATCCGGTTCAGCAGGAGCTTTATAAGAAATACTTCCCGAATGGCGGCGGTTCCATCTTTACATTTGAGATTAAAGGTGATGCGCAGAAGGCAAAGGACTTCATTGATAATCTGGAACTGTTCTCATTGCTTGCCAATGTAGCTGATGTTAAATCTCTTGTTATCCATCCGGCTACAACAACACACAGCCAGTGCACAGAAGAAGAACTTCTCGATCAGGGTATCAAACCAAATACAATTCGTCTTTCCATTGGTACAGAGAATATTGACGATATCATTCAGGATCTTGATGAAGCATTTAAGGCAGTTGCTGAATAATACAGATATAACATCCTTATATATTGTATAAATAAAACATGAATAAAAAGACCATCTTCCGGAATTTCCCCCATATCTGCAAGATGGTCTTTTTGTTATTGTTTACACACCGTTATCCCGCGAGGTGTTTTGGCATGAATATGCCAAAATCCCGAGACATACAAGCCAAAATTCCATTGCCGCAGGCAATCTGGAATGAATTTTGGCTACGTTACTGTGAACGGAGTGAACAGTAACGTCTTTTTTGGAATGTTTCAATTGTATGGTTTACAGACTTGACAAATTATAAAAATACTATATAATACAGAAATGCAAATAAGTTGCAAATGTAAATAAGTTGCAAATACAAATAAAGTGCAAATATAAGGAGAACTATATGTCAGAGATTATATTAGATTCAGTAATAGACAGCATCAAGCTGCTACCCTTTCTTTTTCTTACTTATCTGTTTATGGAATGGCTGGAGCATAAGACAGGTGCGGCAGCACGAAAGAGAATCCGTACAGCCGGAAAATTCGGACCGGTATGGGGTGGACTTCTGGGAGTGATTCCACAGTGTGGATTTTCGGCAGCGGCATCCAGCCTTTTTGCCGGACGTGTGATCACAGTGGGAACTTTGATCGCGGTGTATCTGTCTACTTCAGATGAAATGTTTCCGATCATGATCTCCAATGCAGTTCCTGTAGTTACAATTGTGAAAATCCTGACCTGCAAAGCGGTGATCGGAATACTTTCCGGCCTGGTGCTGGAGTATGTTTACACACATATTCTGAAGAAACAGGAACCTGATGTGGATATTCATGAAATCTGTGAAGAAGAACGCTGCCATTGTGAACATGGAGTTATTTCTTCAGCAGCATTTCACACATTAAAAGTTTTTGTGTACATTTTCTTGATTTCTCTTGTTTTAAATATTATCATTGGATTAGTCGGAGAAGAGACACTGGCAGGACTTTTTACAGGAACACCGATTGCAGGTGAACTGATCGCAGCTTTAGTGGGACTGATTCCCAACTGCGCTTCTTCTGTAGTGATCACCCAGTTATATCTGGATCATATTATCGGAGCCGGGGCGATGATGGCGGGACTTCTTGTAAATGCAGGAGTTGGGCTTCTGATTCTGTTTCGTTTGAACAGAGACAGGGTTCAGAATCTGAAAATTGTGGGAGTACTTTATGGACTTGGTGTATTCTGGGGAATTATTATTGAATTTGCAGGAATTGTTTTCTGATCAACCGAGTCTGCTCTGTCAGAAGAAGCTGATTTTAGGAGGAATGATAAAATTATGGCAGGAAGCAGTTATGCGACAGCAAGCCGCAGAAAAATACTTGAATATTTGAAAAACAGTAATGACCATACGGTTACAGCTGCTGATGTGGATGAGTATCTGAAGAAACATGACAGTGAGGTAAATATCACAACCATTTACCGCTATCTGGACAAGCTTGCAAAGGATGGAACTGTGATCAAATATGTTGCAGAGAAAGGTTGCCAGGCTGCTTATCAGTATGTAGAACCGGGACGGGGATGTGAACAGCATCTGCACCTGAAGTGTGTAAAATGTGGAAAGATCATTCATCTGGAATGTCATTTTATGGAAGAAATTTCTCATCATATTGAAGAAAGTCATGGATTTACCCTGCAGTGTAAGAATTCTATTTTGTATGGAGTCTGTAAAGAATGTAAAGGCAGTGGCGAAGACTGTTGACTGTTTCTATCAGATGATGTAAACTGAAATACAACTGTTTGGTCAAATTGACTGGGAAGCAGTATGGTGAAGAGAAAAGACAGAGAAATTGCTGTAAGTACCGGTAAAAATAACAGATAATATATGAAATCATAAAAGAAGGCAATAATGAGAAAACAGAAGAGACAGATGTGTGTAAGAAGAATGTTATTATTTTTTCTGGCGTGTGTATTAATATGTGCAGCACCCCCGTCTGCAGCACAGGCGGCAATAATGCAGACTGCTAAGAATTCAACAGTGCAAAAGAAAAAAACATCCACGAAAACAGTTACAATAGAGACTTCAGGAGAAATCACAAAAAAGAAAGTGAAAAGCGGTGGTTCTGTGATTCTTCCTGTGGAAGTGAATAAGAGGGGATATACATTTCTGGGATGGTCAACAGTTCCCGGACAGACCTGTAATCCAATGTATCAGGCATATCAGAAAATTCAGGTTACGAAAAATATTCATCTTTATCCGGTGAAGTATAAATGGAATCAGGAACCGGATATTTATGCAGGCGGTCTTGCGGACAGTGTGGAGAAATATGATAAGATTATTTTTGTGGGAGATTCCCGCACAGCAATGCTTCGCAGTACTCTGAAGCAGCAATGCAGTTCTGACAGTTTAAAGAAAGTTGGATTTGTATGCAAGACAGGAGAAGGGCTTGACTGGATGAAAAAATACGGAGAAAAGGAACTGCTGAATGAAATAAGCGGGATGGATGATAATGCGAAGCCGGTGGCAGTTATTTTCAATCTGGGAGTAAATGACCTGATCCACAAAAACAGGGAGTCCATCAGTTATGATTCTGTTGCGTCAGACTATGCTTCTTATATGAATGGATTATCCAGAAAGCTGACTGCCAGGAACTGTGAATTATTTTATATGTCTGTGAATCCATGTAATACGGCAATGAAATCCACGCGGAAGGAGTCTGAGATCCGCGGATTTAATAACAGACTCAGACAGAGACTGAACGGGAATTTTACATGGATCAACAGTTATTCTTATCTGATGAGATGTGGTTATACGACTCGCTGTGAATTTCGCGGTTATACAGATGATGGTGTTCATTATTCTATGAGGACTTATAAGAGAATTTATGCATATGCAATAAAACAGATCAGATAATCCTGACTGAAACCCGGAGACAGAATACTGTTCTCCGGGTTATCTGTGTGTATCAGTAAATACGAAAGTTGTAGCTGTGAAAGAGTTAAACAGTTATCAAAGGATCACAAAAGGTAACAGGAGGAGAGAAACATGAGAAGTGAAAGCTTCAGAAAAGGAGTTAAGGATGGTATTCCCATAGGACTGGGATATTTTGCTGTATCGTTTACATTTGGCATGATGGCAGTTGCTGATGGACTGAGTATCTGGCAGGCTGTGCTGATCTCATTGACAAACGTGACTTCAGCAGGGCAGTTTGCAGGACTTGAGATCATGGTAATGAGCGGCTCTTACTGGGAGATGGCACTGACACAGCTGATCATTAATCTGAGATATTGTCTGATGTCATTTTCCCTTGCTCAGAAATTCAGAAGAGATGAATCTTTGGTTCACCGCTATATTGCAGCATTTGGTGTGACGGATGAGATTTTCGGGATTAGTGCCAGTCAGCCCGGAAAGGTAAGCGCATTTTATAATTATGGTGCCATGTGTGTGGCAATCCCGGGATGGGTACTTGGAACCCTGGCAGGAGCAATTTCCGGAAATCTTCTTCCGGATTTTATGATGAGTGCACTCAGCGTGGCTATTTACGGTATGTTCCTTGCAATTATTATTCCTCCGGCAAAGCAGAATAAGGCAGTACTGGCAGTTGTCGTGGCAGCAATGCTGATCAGCACTTTGTTTAAAGTGATTCCGTTTCTGTCGGAGGTTTCGTCAGGTTTTGTGATCATTATTACTACACTGATCGTGGCAGGGGCTGCCGCATACTTCTGTCCGATAGAGGATGAGAAAGAGGAGGAGGGTGTTCATGAGTCATAATATTTATATTTACATTCTGGTAATGGCAGCAGTTACATATCTGATCCGTATGCTCCCGCTTGCTCTTTCCAGAAAAGAGATCACAAGTCCGTTTATCAGATCATTTCTGTACTATGTTCCCTATGCATGTCTGGCAGCCATGACATTTCCGGCGATCCTTTTTGCCACAGACAGTGTGATCTCGGCTGCTGTGGGATTTATTGTGGCACTGATCGCGGCATATAAGGAGAAAAGTCTTCTTACAGTTGCGTTATTCGCATGTGCTGCGGTATTTATTGTGGAAAGAATACTGGAATTTGCAGTGTAAAAGTTGATAAAAAACGGATACATAACCACAGCTGAATGGTGTGTATCCGTTTTTTGTTGCGTAATATTGTGACCGGCAGCTGAAGCAGATAAGCTGTCTGTTATTTGCTGCAGTTTCAGACAGTTTTTTATTTCAGAAAGCTTACATCAATTTCACCGTCAAATACTGTGGCAGCCGGGCCTGTCATGTAAACAAGATTCTCCTGTCTGTTCCAGAAAATCTGCAGGTCACCGCCGAGAAGTTTTACAGTGACAGGACTGTCACCGTCTACATGTCCGTTCAGAACAGAAGCGACTGCTACCGCACATGCACCTGTGCCGCAGGCAAGAGTTTCGCCTGAACCGCGTTCCCATACACGCATTTTTACAGTATGTTCATCGATCACTTCTACAAATTCAGTGTTTACACGATCCGGAAATGCAACATGATTCTCGAAAGCCGGGCCGATCTTTTCAATATCCAGATGGTCAATATCATCCATATAAACAATAGCGTGGGGATTTCCCATGGAAACAGCGGTTATGTAATAGATTTTTCCGTTTACATCCAGAGGTTCATTGATAACTTCCTCCTTCTCTGACACTACCGGAATCTGTCTGGCGGTCAGGATCGGAGAACCCATATTTACCTTAACCTGGGATACCTTTCCGTTTTCTACAGTAAGATCCAGATATTTGATGCCGCTTTTTGTAGCAACAGAAATATGTTCTTTGTCTACGATGCCGTAGTCATAGGCATATTTGGCAACACAGCGGATACCGTTTCCGCACATGGCACCCTGGGAACCGTCGAGATTATACATATCCATCTCGCAGTCTGCGATTTTGGATGGCTTGATCAGGATCAGTCCGTCGGAACCGATACCAAAGTGACGGTCACTGACATATCTGGCTACTGCGGAAGGATTTTCCACAGTTTCCTCAAAACAGTTTACATATACGTAATCATTTCCAATACCATGCATTTTTGTAAATTTCATCAGAAAAGCCTCCTTATTTGGTTAAATATTTATACACCTCTTGTTGTTTATGAAATTTGTTATGTTATAGGAAATTACTCTGTAATGTTCCTATAACATAACAAAGCCTTTCGGGCAGGATCGCACTGCGGTGGAATGGAATTGTGTCGCTGAAGCGACCCGCCACAGGCGGAGAATCCTGTAAGCAGGATTCTTTCTTGTATCATTTGTATCATATAGAAAAAATGTTATGAAAAAGTGAAAATTACGAATCTTTTACCGGGAAAGTTTTTCTGTGATCTTCATGTAAAAAAACATTTTGCCCTTCCCGGAACAGTTATGTATTATACATTATATGGAAAATATATCTGTTATTCAAGTTTTACCTTGCATTTTATAGAAAGTATGTTAAAATTAAAAACAAAAATATACAACCGAAACGCATAATTATACGCTGTTGTCTGAAGAAGGTAAAAAGATGGCAGCCGTAGATATACTTTCGGATGCGAGGAGGAAAAAAGATGAAAGATCAAAAGAGATTTGCAGCTCTTGCACTCAGTGCAGTAATGGTATTTTCCATGGCAGGAAGCGTATCCGCAGCTCAGAAAGTTGAATCCAAAGATGATCTTGCAGGAGCAACAATCGGTGTTCAGCTTGGTACAACAGGTGACCTTGATGCATCTGATTATGAGAAAGATGGTTCTACAGTAGAACGTTACAGCAAGGGAAGTGAAGCTGTTCAGGCATTAAAGGCAGGACAGATCGACTGTGTGATCATCGATTCACAGCCGGCTCAGAAATTTGTTGAGAATAATGATGATCTCAAGATTCTGGATGAGCCATTCGAGGAAGAAGAATATGCAATCTGTTTAAAGAAAGGCAATGATGAACTTCTTGACAAGATTAACGGAGCTCTCAAGGATCTGAAAGAGGATGGAACTATCGACAGCATCATGGACAATTACATTGGTGAGGATGCCGGTAAGACTCCATATGAATCACCGGAAGATGTTGACCGTTCCAATGGAACTCTGGTAATGGCTACTAACGCTGAGTTCGAACCATATGAATATCATGAAGGTGATGATATCGTTGGTATCGATGCTGATATCGCTCAGGCAATCTGTGATAAGCTTGGATATGAACTGAAAATTGAAGATATGGAATTCGATTCCATCCTTCCGGCCGTACAGTCCGGCAAAGCAGACTTCGGTGCAGCTGGTATGACTGTAACAGAAGACCGTAAATCAAGCGTTGACTTTACAGATACCTATGCAGATGCAAGCCAGGTAATTATTGTAAAGAAATAAGTATTAAAATAACAAATAACAGAGCTGTTGACGATTTGCCAACAGCTCTCTTTTCGGAACAGAGGTTTTTATGAATAATCCTATGATATTAGCGAATGTAAAAGAAGATTTTTATCTGAACTTTATTAAAGATGACCGCTATCTCTGGCTTCTGGATGGTCTGAAAACAACTCTTATTATCACAGTATTTGCGGTAATTGTAGGTCTGATCATCGGTTTCCTTGTAGCAATCATCCGTTCTGCGCACGATAAGTCAGGCTCCTTTAAGATCCTCAATGCGATCTGCAGAGTTTATTTGACTGTAATTCGTGGAACACCAACCATGATCCAGCTGTTGATCATGAATTTTGTAATTTTTGGTGCTGTAAGCATTAACAAGATCATTGTAGGCGGACTTGCCTTTGGTATCAACTCAGGTGCCTATGTAGCTGAGATTGTCCGTTCCGGTATCATGTCCATTGACCAGGGACAGACAGAGGCAGGACGAAGCCTTGGTCTGAATTTCAGCCAGACCATGCGACTGATCATTATCCCGCAGGCATTTAAGAATGTACTTCCTGCGCTGGTAAATGAATTTATCGTGCTGATCAAAGAGACATCCATCATCGGTTATATCGGTATGATGGACCTGACAAAAGGAGCTATGCTGATCCAGAGCCGTACATACAATGCGTTCTGGCCTCTGATGGCAGCAGCAGCGATTTACCTTGTGATCGTTGGAATCCTTACATGGGGGATGAATAAACTGGAAAGGAGATTAAGAACCAGTGAGCGATAAGAATGTACTGATCCAGGTAAAGGATCTGAAGAAAGCTTTTGGTACAAATCAGGTTCTCGATGGAATAACAACAGATATCTGTCAGGGAGAAGTAGTAGCCGTCATTGGTCCTTCCGGTTCCGGTAAATCTACTTTCCTGAGATCACTGAATCTTCTGGAGGTTCCGACAGGCGGACAGATCCTCTTTGAAGGAACTGATATTACAGATCCGAAGGTTGACATTAACAGACACCGTCAGAAGATTGGAATGGTATTCCAGCAGTTTAATCTTTTTCCGCATAAAACGGTAAAACAGAATATTATGCTGGCACCTGTAGAACTGAAGCTGATGACAAAGGAGGAAGCTTCAAAGAAAGCAGACGAGCTTCTGGCACGTGTAGGGCTTCCTGACAAAGCCAATGCATATCCGGATATGCTTTCGGGCGGGCAGAAACAGCGTATTGCCATTGCACGTTCTCTTGCCATGAATCCGGATGTGATGCTTTTTGATGAGCCAACTTCCGCACTTGACCCTGAGATGGTAGGTGAGGTTCTGGAATTGATGAAAGAACTTGCGCAGTCAGGTATGACCATGGTTGTAGTTACTCATGAGATGGGATTTGCAAGAGAAGTGGCAACAAGAGTTCTTTTTATTGATGACGGTAAGATACAGGAAGAGAATACTCCGAAAGAATTTTTCGCGAATCCGAAGAATCCTAGACTGAAAGACTTCCTTTCAAAGGTTTTATAAGATGCTGAGAAAATTTAACAGTTTTATAGAAAAATGGATGGCCCTGGTGACACCGACCTGTCTGTTGCTGGGGGTGTGCTTTCCTGATATTGCCAAATGCGGTCTGCCTTATGTGCCGGCCGTATTTGCATTTATGACATTTGCCGGGGCGTTGAAGTCAAGATTTAAAGATGTGGCAAATGTATTCCGACATCCGGGCTCACTGCTTATTATCATGCTTCTGGTCCATGTGGTAATCCCGACAGCATCCTGCGGGGCAGGCCATCTTTTCTTTGGAAATAACATGGAGCTGATCACCGGAATGGTACTGGAGTTTGCAGTTCCCACTGCAGTGGTAAGTCTGATGTGGGTGACGATTTATGATGGAAACAGTCCTCTGTCGTTGTCTCTGGTAGTGCTGGATACGGTACTGGCACCTTTTCTGATCCCGGCTACGCTGAAGATCCTGCTGGGCTCTGCGGTGACCATAGATCCTGCCAGGATGATGCGGGAACTGATATTTATGGTTGCGCTTCCTGCTGTTGTTGCGATGGTATTAAATCAGATCACAGATGGAAAAGTAATGGAAACATGGCCGGGAAAGCTAGCGCCTTTTTCAAAGCTGGCACTGATATTTGTGGTAACGTCCAATTCTTCCAAAGTAGCACCATATATCCGGGATATGAATATGCAGAGGGTGAAGGTTGCACTGGCAATCCTTGTCCTGGCTGCTTCCGGATATGCACTCGGCTGGTTTGTGGCGTATATCTTCCGAAAGGATCGCAGTACGGCGGTTTCCATGATGTATGGAACCGGGATGCGCAATATCAGCGCAGGAGCGGTGATCGCAGCTGCATATTTTCCGGGGGAAGTTATGTTTCCGGTAATGATCGGAACTCTGTTTCAGCAGGTGTTGGCAGCATTGTTCGGAAAGCTTCTGGCACAGAAAAAGGAAAAACAGGAATTTTGTTGAGGTCTGCTGAGGCGTTATAAAGAATATAAAAAGAACTGCCGCATTAGCAATTGAAAAATTGCAATGCGGCAGCTCTTTTTATGAATCTGAAGCTTTTATATATTTCTTCAGTTCTTTGTAGCAGTATTTGATGATCTCTTTACGGGTGATGATGCCGATAAAGTATCCCTGATCATCTACAACCGGAACATAATTCTGGTTGATTGCCTTGTCCAGCAGATCCTCCATGTCAGAATCTGCGTGAACTGCCTTATATGTTGCTCTTCGCGGGATTGCCATAATGGAAATGCTCTCTGCTTCTTTCAGTCCGGGAACATTTAAGGTTTTCATTCCCCAGAGAAGATCACCCTCGGAAATACTTCCTTTATATTTCCCGTCCAGACTCAGAAGCGGAATGCAGGAAAATTTTCTGTGTTCCATTTTCTCAAGAGTCTGACGAAGAGTCTCATTTTCAAATATATATGCTACATCACTTTTAGGTGTTAAAAAAAATAAAATATTCACTGTTGTATTCGCCCCGTTACATTTGTCTGATAAGGCACTCAGATATACATTGTGTATTTACACATCTGTGTGTCTGTGATCTCTGAGTATTCCAGGTTTACGGCTTTTTTACAGAAGCTGTACTCCTTTTGCTGCTGCTTCTTTCATTACTTCTTCCGGCCACAGGGAAGCATGTACTTCACCGATGTGTGCTTTTCTGAGGAAGAACATACAGATACGGGACTGGCCGATGCCGCCGCCGATAGTATATGGAAGTTCTTTGTTAAAGATTGCTTTCTGGAAAGGAAGCTCGCGTCTGTCATCACATCCTGCGATGGTAAGCTGTCTGTCAAGCGCATCCTCGTCAACGCGGATACCCATGGAAGAAAGCTCCAGAGCAATGTCGAGAACAGGATAATAAACAAGGATATCGCCGTTTAATTCCCAGTCATCGTAGTCCGGTGCACGTCCGTCATGACGTTCTCCGTTGGTTAAGGTTTTGCCGACCTGCATAAGGAATACGGCACCTTTTTCCTTGACAATCTTGTATTCACGTTCCTTTGGAGTGAGATCAGGATACATGTCGACCAGTTCCTGAGTGCTGACAAATGCAATCTCTCTCGGAAGGATTTCTTCGATGTAATCGTACTGAACAGCCATGTATTTTTCGGTCTTGCGGAGAACGCTGTAGATAGCACGTACTGTGGAAACAAGTGTGTCCATGTTGCGTTCTTCCTTGCTGATGATCTTTTCCCAGTCCCACTGATCTACGTATACGGAGTGGATATTGTCCAGATCTTCGTCTCTTCTGATCGCGATCATGTCTGTGTAAAGTCCTTCACCATGAGCAAAGCCATATTTCTGTAATGCATATCTCTTCCATTTGGCGAGAGAGTGTACGATCTCAGCATTCTCCGGCTGGCCTTTGATATCAAAGCTTACCGGACGTTCCACGCCGTTTAAGTTATCGTTCAGACCGGATGACGGATTAACGAATACCGGAGCGGAAACACGC
This sequence comes from Blautia wexlerae DSM 19850, assembly GCF_025148125.1. Taxonomy (NCBI): domain Bacteria; kingdom Bacillati; phylum Bacillota; class Clostridia; order Lachnospirales; family Lachnospiraceae; genus Blautia; species Blautia wexlerae. The sequence continues at coordinate 3,691,056 of NZ_CP102267.1, read as the reverse complement.
AGCAGATTCAGTTTTTGAGCCAGTGTCTGCTGAAAGAAATCTTTCACAGTTTTAATGGCAATCTGGGTATCGTGAAGATTTAAAGATGACTGATACCCGTCAGGAATTTTAATCTGTTCCATGAGTGGATTCCTCCTGTAATTTCTGTATTTGCATATTTTATGGCAAACTGATAAAAAATATTGTTGTTTACTGAATATCCATTATCTTTTCCCACGCTATTATAACAGGAAAATGGTAGTTTGACAATTATTACTGTTCATTTGGAAGTATCTCGCGGGATATTATGGTTACGGAGAACAGAACGAACAGTAACACAATTTCAGCTTTGCAAGATTGGGGCGAAATGTTAAAATAAATGTGTAAATGAATGAAGCGTTAAATTTATATAAAACTCAGGGGGAAGATATATGGGAAAAAGGTGTCAGGTCTGTGATGGACCAATTGTAAACGGCAGGTGTAAATATTGTGGAATGCCATATAGAAATGATATGGAACTGTATCATCTGAACGAAGACCGTTCAGAGCACTATCGTCATGCTTCGGCAAAGGTGAAAAAAGCAATGGCAGAGAACGAGATCCCTTTGTCTGACAGAAATAAAACAGTTCCCAAAGCTGCAAAAACTTCGTCTGCCAGAACACAGACTATTAGAATGCAAAATACAAAAGTACAAACTTCAAGAATACAAACATCAGGGACAAAGAAAACATCAGGTCAGTCGTACAGCGCACAGACTGCCCGTACATACAGTACCGGAAAAAAGACAGCAAAAAGTGAGAAGAAAAAGAGCGGCAAGGCAGGCAAAATTTTCTGGATCATTGTGCTGATTCTGATGGTAATAATAGGTCAGATGGCAGAGAATTGGGATACGATTGGATACAGGATAGAAGAATTTATCTATGATGAGTTTGACATAGATCTCAACAGTATTTTTGATGACAGCAGTTCTGATGAAGTAAATGAGAGTAATAAGAATAATGAAAGTAATGAAAATAATGAAAGTAATGAAAGTAATGAGAATAACTGGACAGATGACTGGTCTGAGACTATCAGTGCAGTAAAGAACGGACAGGATGAACAGAGGGGCAATCCGGACTGGTATATGTTCACCGGAGAGAATTATATTGTCAGAACGGATGATACTGCATCAGAGATTGCGATACAGATGCCAGTGACCAGGGGTATGATTTTACAATAGATCCGGGAGAATACAGGATAGTGTCCGGCTGGGAGAAGGTTGCTCTGGAAATCAGAAGTTCTTCAGGAAAAGATGAAACTGTAAAATTTGACGAAGCAGACCACGAGGAGAAAATAGAATTACATGCCGGGGATGAGGTATCTGTGGTATCTCTGGATGGTCAAGATAATTATCTTGCCATGTATCAAATTCAGCAATATGACGAATAATTTTTTGCCCCTTTCTTTTTGTCAGAGACTGTGCTATACTTGTTAAACGTACCACATATAGAGAGAATTGTGGTGAATGAAAGAAAAAATACTATATATTGTATATGGGAGCAAAAGGTATGATATATGTTATAAAGAAAGATGGTACGAGAGAAGAGTTTAATTCACAGAAGATCGTAGCAGCAGTAAATAAGTCGGCAGCCAGAATTTTATACACATTTTCGGATAAAGAGAAGGAATTTATCTGCCAGTTTGCGGAAGAACATGCGGAGGCACTGGGAAAGAATGAGATAGAGATCCAGGAGATGCACAACATCGTAGAGGGAGCACTTGAGAGAGTGAACCCGGCAGTGGCTAAGAGCTACCGCGATTACAGAAATTACAAACTTGACTTTATCCATATGATGGATGATGTATATACCAAGAGTCAGGCAATCCGTTATATTGGTGATAAGAGTAATGCCAATACAGACAGTGCGCTTGTAGCTACAAAGCGAAGCCTGATCTTTAATGAACTGAACAAAGAGCTTTATCGTAAATTTTTTATGAATCGTAATGAACTTCAGGCATGTAAAGATGGTTATATTTATATTCATGACCAGTCTGCACGTCTGGATACCATGAACTGCTGTCTCTTTGATGTGGCATCTGTACTCAGCGGCGGATTTGAGATGGGAAATGTATGGTACAATGAGCCTAAGACACTGGATACTGCGTTTGATGTTATGGGTGATATTATCCTGAGCACTGCTGCACAGCAGTATGGCGGATTCACAGTACCGGAAGTAGACAAGATCCTTGCACCTTATGCACAGAAGAGTTACGATAAATATATCCAGGAATTTATGAAATACTCTGACGAGAGCTGGACAGGACGTGAAGAACGTGCGATCGAGTATGCGCTTGACAAAGTCCGCAGAGATTTTGACCAGGGATGGCAGGGGATTGAGTATAAGCTGAATACAGTCGGATCTTCCAGAGGGGATTATCCATTTGTAACTGTAACTCTTGGACTTGGAATAAAGCAGTTCGAGAAGATGGCAAGTATTTCTCTTCTTGAAGTGCATAAAGGCGGACAGGGTAAGGCAGGACGCAAGAAACCGGTACTCTTCCCGAAAATCGTATTCCTTTATGATGAAAATATCCATGGAAAAGGCAAGATCAGTGAGGATGTATTTGAGGCAGGGGTTGACTGTTCTGCCAAGACTATGTATCCGGACTGGCTGTCCATGTCAGGAAAAGGATATATTTCCAGTATGTACAAGCAGTATGGAAAGGTTATAAGTCCTATGGGATGTCGTGCGTTCTTAAGCCCCTGGTACGAGAGAGGCGGTATGTATCCGGCAGATGATAAGGATGTTCCTGTGTTTGTGGGAAGATTTAACATCGGTGCGGTAAGCCTTCATCTTCCAATGATCCTTGCCAAAGCCAGAGCAGAGAGCAGGGATTTCTACGAAGTGCTGGATTTCTATCTTGAGATGATCCGTAATCTGCATATCCGTACCTATGATTATCTGGGACAGATGCGTGCGTCAACCAACCCGCTGGCATATTGTGAGGGAGGATTTTACGGTGGACATCTGAAACCGAATGAAAAGATTGGCAAGATTCTGAAACCAATGACAGCATCCTTCGGAATCACTGCATTAAATGAACTCCAGGAACTTTACAATGGCAAATCCATTGCTGAAGACGGGCAGTTTGCACTGGATGTGCTGAAATATATCAACAGGAAAGTAAATGAATTTAAAGAGAAAGATGGTTATCTTTATGCAATTTATGGAACACCGGCAGAGAGTTTATGCGGACTGCAGGTGGAACAGTTCCGTAAGATGTATGGCATTGTGAAAGGGGTTTCTGATCGTCCTTATGTAAGCAACAGTTTCCACTGTCATGTGACTGAAGATGTAACTCCGATTGAAAAACAGGATCTGGAGGGACGTTTCTGGGAGTTGTGCAACGGCGGTAAGATTCAGTATGTACGTTATCCGATCGATTATAATCGTGAAGCAATACGCACTCTGATTCGCAGAGCCATGTCTTTGGGATATTATGAGGGAGTAAATCTTTCCCTTGCTTACTGTGATGACTGCGGACATGAGGAACTTGAAATGGACGTGTGTCCGGTCTGCGGTTCCAAGAATCTGACAAAGATTGACCGTATGAACGGATATCTTTCCTACAGCCGTGTGCATGGTGATACTCGTCTGAACGAAGCGAAGATGGCAGAGATTGCGGAACGTAAATCTATGTAATATCAGGTCAGGGGTAAACTTTTGAATCTGACATCATAATATGATAATTAAAAGACATATACCGGCAAGATGATATGTATTGCTCTGGTATATGTCTTTTTGTATTGTCAGATAAAATATAGCAATCCTCTTAAATGTATTATTTACGAGGATTGCTATAGAATCATTTAATGATAGTTCCGGTTTTTTCGAAATATCCATCCTTTGCATGCGCAATATCTGTGATGATCGTTCTTCTGTTATCTCCCTTTTCGATAAAAGAGATTCCGGCTTCGAATTTAGGAAGCATGGAGCCTGGGGCAAACTGATTGTCAGCCATATATTTCTTAGCATCATCTACAGAAATTGTATTAAGATATTCTTCGTTGTCCTGACCGAGGTTCAGACTTACTTTCTCAATACTGGTAAGGATCAGAAGAGTATCTGCATTTAATTCCTGTGCAAGAAGTCCGCTGGAAAGGTCTTTCTCAATGATCGCACTTGCACCATGAAGATCGATTCCCTGTTCCATAACCGGGATTCCGCCGCCGCCTGCTGCGATTACTACCTGGCCCGCATCTACAAGTGTGCGGATTGTTTCAAGCTCTACGATTTTCTGCGGTTTCGGAGCTGCCAGGATTCTTTTATAAGTGCCGTCAGCCAGTTTAGTGACAAAGTTTCCCTTGCTTTCTTCAGTTTCAGCCTCTTCTTCTGTAAGGACACGTCCGATGATCTTCTCAGGTTCAGCGAAAGCATCATCATATGGATCAATGACAACCTGTGTAAGGATAGTAGCTACCGGTTTATAAATACCTCGGGAAATAAGTTCTGCGCGGATTGCGGTCTGGAGGTCATATCCGATATAGCCCTGACTCATTGCCGAACATACGGACATAGGTGCAAATGTATAGTCAGGATGTGTTTTGCCAAATTCATTCATGGCTGTGTGGATCATTCCAACCTGTGGACCGTTACTGTGGGAAATGACTACACGATTTCCGGCTTCTACAAGATCTGCGACAGCTTTGGCTGCTTTTTTTGTAGCGATTTTCTGCTCCGGTAAGGTGGTTCCTAATGCTCTGTGGCCCAGTGCAACTACTGTAATTTTTTCGCTCATGGGAATTACCTCGATTCTTTCATGTTCTGTAAATATGATATCTGCGGGGTGATCTTATATATAAAGATTTTTGAAATTTTTTATCACTGATATCATAAATATTCAATCATATTGATATCCTACATTATAAAAGACTGCCAGTAGAATTGCAATAGAAAATAACTCAAAAAACACCTCGCGGGATATTATCAGTGAACAGTAACAAAAAACAAACAGCTCTCACATTTCTGTGAGAGCTGTTTTGTTTTTTTGAGGGGGGAGATAGAGAGTGGTTTTTCATCTATCCAAGACCTATTATATGGGAAAATTATGTTCAAAGTATGTCGAATTTCTGAAACAATCGGTAAATTTATAAAAGAATTATAAACAAATACGAAAAATAAAAAGTGGTATCTTGTTTTTATAGCATAGACATGCTAAAGTAGATTCATCGGCAACAGCCGTTATCAGTATTCTTATTTTCACGCACCGGTCCGGTGCAAAAATTTCCAATTATTTATTGATAGTCCGGGAGATGGTTTTGAATCCTGAGCAGAAACTCTGAAAATCTTATTTATTGTGCAAAACAGAGAGGAGAGATGCGTATGTCTGTGGATATGAACTTATAATCTCGAAAGATACTGTACCGATATCATTCTGACAGTGAAAGTACCTCAGATGACATAGAATAAAAATTCAGGAGAATGAGAGAATGGAAAAAAGAATATGGAATCAGTTAAAAAAAGCAGTCATGATAACGGCTGCTGTCGGGATTTTGGGAGCAGGAGCAGTATCAGCAGCAGAATTTGAAGCTGCAGAGTTATATGTTCCTGCTGTGGGTTTAAAGCAGAGTGCACAGTGGATCGATGAAGAGAAATTTCAGGCAGAACTGACACTGGAAGTGAGCGGTCTGAAAGAACTGTACAAAAGTCAACAGGAAAATACTGCTTCGGAGAACGGACAGTTGCAGATGGAAAATAGTACATGGGATGGCGAAGTGAGAGAAGCAGAAGCAGCAGAAAATACGACAGATGAAGTGGATTCCGAAAATACAGAGTGTGAATCAGAGAGTGCAGTAATAGATATAGAAGATATAGAAAGCGAAGAATACCGGAAGGCAGAAGAAAACGCAGAAGGATCTGACACAGAAACCGGACAGACACAACAGAGTGAGCAGGAGAACCAAAATGAGATCAGGGAAGATAAAACCAGATATTTTCTGACTGTATATATTTCAGAATATTTTCAGGTAAATGCAGAAGCGTTAAAGAATGATCTGCAGGCTGAATCCGTACAGATACAAAATAAGAAAGGTGAGACAACCCAGATTACAAAGCTGACCTGTGAGACTGCACTTTCAGATGCGGAAACAGATATCTTTACCATGAAAGTGCCGGTGTCTCTGCGTGAAGAATATCGTATTTCTTCTGTAAAAACAGATTATCCTCTGTGCCAGGATGCACCGCTTTGCAAAGATTGGGAGGGGACAGGTGCGTATTTCTGGATGAAATCAGGGGATGAAACCCGGACTGTTGCAGAAACTCCTTCAGCTCTGCTTTCCGTACAGGAGGCAAAAACAGGGATCACAGCCCGGTTACAGCAGGAGACGAAAGAGGTACGTGCAGGGCAGAACTTTACTTATATATTGTCTGTAGAGAATACAGGAGAATTACCTCTGGAAAATATAGAGATATCCAGTGTTTTTTCTCAGGATAATATAAAAGCCGAATGGAAACAGGAAGAGGGATTTACTGCAAATGGTATGCAGGGAATTATTTCAGGTCTTAAGGCAGGAGAAATCAGAAATCTCCAGATGACAGTACAGCTTACAGAAGAGCAGGCAGGAGAGCTTATTCATACAGTAACTGTAAAAGCGAAATATCCGGGAAAGGAAGAAAGTATTGGATGTCAGAAATCAGTCGAAACAGAAGTCATTGCATTAAAGGCGGCTTTTGAGGTGGAGAAAACTGCGGACAGAACACAGGCATATCCGGGAGATACGATCACATATCAGATCTGCATCAGGAATACGGGTGAGCGAACACTTCATTCGGTTCTCAGTACAGAAAGATTCCAAAATGCCGGTATTCAGGCAAACTTTGTCAGGAAAGAGGGCGTAACATTAAACAGCACAGGCACACAGGCTCTGATTCCGCAGATCGCACCGGGAGAGGCTTTTGCACTTTACGCCACAGTGACTGTTCCACAATATATGGCAAGTCAGGAATTGATCAATGAGGTAATCGTTACATCTGATGAGACTGGTACACAGGCAATGACATCTAAGGCAAACGTAGAATTAAAGGAAACTGATAATATTGTTACAGTTACGCCGCAACCGGCATCTCTGGCTTCCCAGAGTTATGGATATGACTCAAAGTCCGGAAGTGCTTATACTACTGCTTCCAAACCACGTACAGGAGATGAGACAGAAACGGCTTTGTATATTGTACTGGGGATTTTTGCAATCATGTCCGGAGTCAGTGCATTCTGTTACAGGAAGACAAAAAAACAGCAGAAGTAGAGAAACAACGTTGAAACGACAGGGGAGGTGTGCTATTCTTATATAGAATATACGCTTTAGTAAAACACCTCTGCCTGACTTTAAAGAAATTGCGTTACTGTTCACACATCACTATCCCGCGAGGTGTTTTGGCATGAATATGCCAAAATCCCGAGACATACAAGCCAAAATTCTATTGCCGCAGGCAATCTGGAATGAATTTTGGCTAAGTTACTGTGAACGGAGTGAACAGTAACGAAATGGCCGTAGAGGCTGTATAAAATTCAGGCAGGCAGGAAATGATATGGAGGATTAAAATGAAATTAATATCCTTACTGGAAAAGCTGGAATATACATGTCTTCAGGGCAGTACAGACCAGGAAGTAAAAAATGTGATTTATGATTCCCGGAAAGTAGAAGAGGGCTCTCTTTTTATCTGTATCCGCGGTGCAGTGGTGGATGGCCATAAATTTGTGCCGGATGTAGTTGCAAAAGGGGCAAAGGTTCTGATCGTGGAAGAAGCTGTGGAAGCACCGGAAGATGTGACAGTCATTCTTGTGAAAGATACACGATATGCAATGGCGTTTATTTCTGCCGCATATTTCGGATATCCCGCAGAGAAACTGAAAACAATAGGTATCACAGGAACAAAAGGAAAAACAACCACTACGTATATGGTAAAATCTATTCTGGAAAATGCCGGATATAAAGTGGGACTGATCGGAACCATTGAAGCGATCATCGGTGACAAAGTGATTCCTGCAAAGAACACAACACCGGAGTCTTATGTGATTCAGGAATATTTCCATGAGATGGCAGAAGCCGGCTGTGACTGTGTGGTTATGGAAGTTTCCTCCCAGGGACTGATGCTTCACAGAACTCAGGGATTTGTTTTCGATTTTGGTATTTTTACAAATATTGAGCCGGATCATATCGGACCAAATGAACATAAGGATTTTGATGATTATCTCAGATGCAAGTCCTTACTTCTGAAACAGTGCAAGGTAGGAATTGTAAACAGAGATGATGAACATTTCGAGAAAATTATTGAAGGTCATACATGCAGCCTGGAAACTTATGGATTTTCACCGGAAGCAGACCTTCGTGCGGAAGATGCAAAGCTGGTCGGAGGTAAAGGATATCTGGGTATTTCCTACCATCTGAAAGGACTTCTGGATTTTCATGTGGAGATAGATATTCCCGGTAAATTCAGCATCTACAATTCATTGACAGCAATCGCGATCTGCCGTCATTTTAAGGTTTCGGAAGAAAACATTCTCAAAGCCTTAAAAGTAGCTAAGGTAAAAGGCCGTATCGAAATGGTAAAAGTATCCGATGATTTTACTCTGATGATCGATTACGCGCATAATGCCATGGCTCTGGAGAGTCTTCTGACCACTTTGAAAGAATATCATCCCCACAGACTGGTATGTCTGTTTGGATGCGGAGGCAACAGATCAAAGCTTCGCCGCTATGAGATGGGAGAGGTTTCCGGAAAGCTTGCAGACCTTACCATCATTACCTCTGATAATCCACGTGATGAAGAACCACAGGCGATCATCGATGATATCAAGATCGGTATGGCGAAAACCGATGGAAAATATGTAGAGATTCCGGACAGAAAAGAAGCCATCGCCTATGCGATCCATCATGGAGAGCCGGGGGATATTATAGTTCTGGCAGGTAAGGGACATGAGGATTATCAGGAAATTAAAGGAAAGAAATATCCTATGGATGAACGTGTCCTGATCGCAGATATTCTTGCTGGTAAATAGGTAGCGGGTCAAACAGGAATAAGTTCATGATATATGCTGATATAATAATTGATATTTCCAGTGATAAACTGGACCGGAGTTTTCAATATCGTGTACCGGAAAGGCTGGAGAAGAAAATAAAGGCAGGGATGGTGGCAGCCATCCCTTTTGGAAATGCCGGCCGGGTGCGTAAAGGATATGTGATCGGATTGTCAGATAAACCGAAAATTGCTCCCGAAAAGATTAAAGAAATCAGTGAAATCTGCAGTGGAGAAGAGACTACGGAATCCAGACTGATCGCCCTGGCAGCCTGGATGAGAGAAAATTATGGTTCCACCATGATCCAGGCTCTCAGGACAGTACTTCCTATCCAGGAGAAAATCAAGGCAAAAGAGAAAAAATATATATGCCTGGATATTTCCGAAGAGGCGGGAGCGCAGTTGCTGAAAGAACTTGAACAAACAAGGTTTAAAGCCAGAACAAGACTTCTGAGGGAACTTCTGGAGAAAAAAAGACTGGATTATACACATGCGGCGAAAGAACTGGGGACAACTTCTGCTGTTGTAAAGAAATTTCAGGAGCAGGGGATTATCCGCATAGAATATGATGAGATAATGAGAACTTCACTGAATACAGGTGATATTTCCGGAGAAAGGCGAATGCCGCTTACAGATGAACAGGAAGCGGCAGTAAAGCAGATACAGAGAGAGTGGAAAAAACCATCGCCGAAGCCTGTACTGATCGAGGGAGTGACAGGGAGCGGGAAAACCCAGGTGTATATAAAGCTGATCGAGCAGACGCTTTCTCAGGGAAAAGACGCAATCGTGCTGATCCCGGAGATTGCTCTGACATATCAGACGGTACGCAGATTTTATGCCAGATTTGGGGATAAAGTATCAGTTATCAATTCCAGACAGTCTCAGGGAGAACGCTATGATCAGTTTAAACGTGCGAAAAAGGGAGAAGTCCAGGTGATGATCGGTCCCAGATCTGCGCTGTTTACGCCATTTGCCAGTCTGGGACTGATCATTATTGATGAAGAACATGAATCAAGCTATAAAAGTGAAAGCACACCCCGTTATCATGCAAGGGAAACTGCAATCAGGAGAGCTGTTTTAGAACATGCAAATGTGGTAATGGGTTCAGCTACTCCATCAGTGGAAGCCTACAGTAAGGCAATGAATGGGGAATATAGTCTGGTCAGGCTGACAACAAGATATGGAAGCAGACCTCTGCCCCGGGTTTCTATCGTAGACCTGCGTGAGGAATTAAAAGCAGGAAACAGGTCTGTACTGAGCAGAGAACTCCGGCAAAAGATGAAAGGCCGGTTTGAGAAAAAAGAACAGGTAATGCTTTTTCTGAACAGAAGAGGATACGCAGGTTTTGTATCCTGCCGGTCCTGTGGACATGTGATGAAGTGTCCGCATTGTGATGTTTCTCTTTCGGAGCATAATAATGAAAGGCTTTTATGTCATTACTGTGGATATGAGACAGGAAAACCCCGGATATGCCCGGTGTGCGGATCGCCTTATATTGGCGGATTTAAGGCAGGAACACAGCAGATCGAGAAGGTAGTGCGGGAAGATTTTCCAGAAGTCAGGACTCTCAGAATGGATTTTGATACAACAAGAACCAAGGGCAGCTATGAAAAGATCCTTGCAGCTTTTGCAGCTCATGAGGCAGATATACTGATCGGAACACAGATGATCGTTAAGGGGCATGATTTTCCGGATGTCACACTCATGGGAATAGTAGCAGCGGATCTTTCGCTGAATGCAGAGGATTATCGATGTGCGGAACGTACCTTTCAGCTTCTCTGTCAGGCAGTCGGCCGGGGAGGACGGGGGGAAAAACCGGGAGAGGCAGTGATCCAGACCTATCATCCGGATCATTACAGTATTCAGGCGGCGGCAGTGCAGGATTATCAGGCATTCTATGAGGAAGAGATGAGTTACCGTATGCTTCTGGATTATCCGCCTGCGGCACATATGCTGGCAGTTCTGGGTTCAGGTCCGGAAGATGAGAAACTGGTTCAGGCCATGTATTATCTGAAACTTTATATAGAAAGGATATACAGAGAAAATGACCTGCATATCATTGGCCCGGCATATGCGTCAGTTGGAAAAGTTAAGGATATTTACAGACAGGTTATCTATTTAAAACATAAAGATCATAAAACGCTGGTACATATCAAAGACCAGCTGGAGAAATACATAGAGATAAATTCCGGTTTCCGGAAAATATACATACAATTTGATTTCAGTTAATTATGGCAGATTTTTTCAAAATCTCATTACTGAAGTAATCTGCTGCAGAAGGGAAAACCGGAAGGCAGTAATTTCTGAAATCGTGATATAACAATAATCAAGATATCAGGTTAGGGGCAAAATATCTTTTGATTCTAACATCATAATCAAAGAAGAGGAGAATAAAGAAATGGCACTTAGAAAAATCAGATTACAGGGCGACGAAGTACTTGCAAAGGTCAGCAGACCGGTAGAAAAAATGACACCACGTATTCATGATCTGATCGGGGATATGCTTGAAACCATGTATGATGCAATGGGAGTTGGCCTCGCTGCACCACAGGTAGGTATGCTGAAGCGTATTGTTGTGATCGATATAGGAGAGGGTCCTATCGTGCTGATCAATCCTGAAATCCTTGAAACATCAGGCGAACAGACTGGTGATGAAGGATGCTTAAGTGTACCTGGAATGGCTGGTCAGGTAACACGTCCGAACTATGTAAAGGTAAAAGCTCTGGATGAGGATATGAATGAAGTAGAATATGAAGGGGAAGGTCTTCTTGCGCGTGCTTTCTGCCATGAGATCGATCATCTGGACGGACATATGTATACAGAACTGGTAGAAGGAGAACTTCATCAGGTTTCCTATGATGAGGATGAGGAGTGATAATCAAATGAAGATAGTATTTATGGGAACACCGGATTTCGCAGTGCCGTCATTACATGCACTGACAGAAGCCGGATATGCGGTGGCAGCAGTGGTGACTCAGCCTGACAAACCCAAAGGGAGAGGTAAGACATTATTGCCAACACCTGTAAAAGAAGAAGCCGTTATGCACGATATTCCGGTATATCAGCCGGAGAAAGTGAGAAATAACCCTGAATTTCTGGAGATTCTGAAAGAAATCAATCCTGAGATCATAGTTGTTGCTGCATATGGACAGATTATTCCAAAAGAAATCCTGGAGCTTCCGAAATTTGGATGTATCAATATTCATGCGTCTCTTCTTCCGAAATACAGAGGAGCAGCGCCTATCCAGCAGGCTGTGATCGACGGGGAAAAAGTATCAGGTGTAACGATCCAGCAGATGGGAGAAGGTCTTGATACCGGTGATATGATTTCAAAGATAGTGATTTCGATCTCTCCGACAGAAACAGGTGGAAGCCTGTTTGGAAAACTTGCGCAGGCCGGTGCGGATCTGCTGATCAAGACGCTTCCATCTATTGAGCAGGGAACTGCGGAGTTTGAAAAACAGCCGGAGGAGAGTCCTACACCTTATGCGGCTATGATCACCAAACAGATGGGACTGATGGATTTCAGAAAATCTGCAGAAGAACTGGAACGCCTTGTACGCGGCCTGAATCCATGGCCAAGTGCTTATACATTTCTTAATGGAAAAACTCTGAAAGTGTGGAAATGTAAAGTCAGCACTGAGAAAACAGATGCTGTTCCGGGAACAATCTTCCTGGCGGATAAAGAGGGGATCCATACAGCATGTGGAGAAGGAGTGCTGATTCTTACAGAGGTACAGCTGGAAGGTAAGAAGCGTATGGAAACAGAAGCCTTTCTCCGGGGATATCACATTGAAAATGGAATTGTTTTTACAGATCATAAGGAGTGATTAGATGTACGGATATTATTATTTTGATCCTACGTATTTACTGCTCGTTATCGGAATGGTGCTGTCTTTACTGGCATCTGCAAAGGTAAAGAGTACGTTTTCTGTTTACAGCAGAGTGCGCAGTGCATCGGGGCTTACAGGTGCCGATGCTGCCAGACGGATTCTTCGTATGGCGGGAATTACGGATGTTACGGTAGTACCCATATCCGGCAGCCTGACAGACCACTATGATCCGGGAAGTAAGAAACTGGCACTTTCCCAGGATGTATATGATAAAACATCTGTGGCTGCGATCGGGGTGGCTGCGCATGAATGTGGACATGCTATTCAGCATGCGACTAACTATGTGCCATTGAATCTTCGCTCTGCGATTGTGCCTGTTGCAAACATCGGTTCCACACTTTCCTGGCCATTGTTTCTGGCAGGACTGATTTTCTCAATCCGTCCACTGCTGACTGTTGGAATCATTTTGTTTACATTTGCGGTTCTTTTTCAGCTTGTAACTCTTCCGGTAGAATTCAATGCTTCTTCAAGAGCGTTGAAAATGCTTGGAAGTTCAGGAATGCTTGGAAACGATGAGGTAAAAGGTGCAAGGAAGGTTCTTACAGCGGCAGCACTCACCTATGTTGCAGCACTTGCTTCATCAATCCTGCAGCTTTTAAGACTGATCATACTTGCCGGAGGAAGAGACCGTGACTAATGGAATAAATACAAGAGAACTGATATTACAGATATTACTGGAAATTGAGGAAGAGGGAAAACACAGCCATATTGCAATCCGCAATGCTCTTTCCAAATATCAGTTCCTTCCAAGACAGGAGAGAGCTTTTATTACCAGAGTCTGTGAAGGAACACTGGAATATCGTATTTTAATAGATTATATTATTGATTCATATTCAAAAGTATCTGTAGATAAAATGAAGCCTGTGATCAGGGAAATCCTGAGAAGTGCAGTTTATCAGATCAGGTTTATGGACAGTGTGCCGGACAGCGCAGTGTGTAATGAAGCGGTGAAGCTGGCACAGAGAAAAGGCTTTTACAGCCTGAAACCTTTTGTAAACGGTGTTCTTCGTACGATTGCCAGAGAGTGGAAAAATCTGAAACTTCCTTCAAGGGAAGAAAATCCGGTCAGATATCTGTCTGTCAGATATTCTATGCCGGAAACACTGGTAAACCGTTGGCTTGAGGATTACGGGGAAGAAAAAACAGAAAAGATCCTTACAGATTTTCTCACTGAGAAACCGATCACAGTACGCTGCAGAACTCATAAATATCCACAGAAAGAGATTTATGAGAGCTTGGTCGATCAGGGAGTGGAAGTGAAACCTGCACCTTATCTTCCCTATGCATATGAAATTTCAAATTATAACCATATTCTTGCACTGGATGCATTTATACAGGGGAAAATCCAGGTGCAGGATGTAAGCTCCATGCTGGTGGCAGAAATTGCAGATCCGCAAAAAGGGGATTATGTGATAGATATGTGCGCAGCACCTGGTGGAAAGAGTCTCCATATTGCAGATAAAATGGGAGATTACGGAACAGTAGATGCACGCGATATCAGCCAGTACAAAGTGGATATGATCGAAGAGAATATTCACAGAACAGACTGCATTAATGTGCAGGCTCATGTGATGGATGCTACGGTATTTGATGTAGATTCAGAACTCAAGGCAGATGTCGTTCTGGCAGATGTCCCATGTTCCGGATATGGAGTAATTGGAAAGAAGCCGGAGATCAAATACAGGGTGACTGCACAGAAGCAGGAAGAGATTGTAATCCTTCAGAGAACAATCCTTGACAATGCGGCAGAATATGTGAAACCGGGCGGAGTGCTGGTATTTAGTACCTGTACTATCGCAAAGGAAGAGAATGAAGAGAACATGTTGTGGTTTATGAATAATCATCCATTCAAACTGGAGAGTATTGATCCGTATCTTCCGGAAGAACTGCATTCTGAGACAACAGCTCTGGGTTATCTTCAGCTTCTGCCGGGAGTACACAAAACAGATGGCTTCTTTATTGCAAAATTCAGGAGAAAATAAGTAATGACAGACATTAAGTCAATGACGATCGACGAATTAAAGAAACTGATGACCACTCTGGGAGATAAGCCTTTTCGTGCGAAGCAGATTTACAGCTGGCTGCATGAACACCTTGTTACTTCTTATGATGAGATGACCAATCTTTCCAAAAGCCTGAGGGAAAAACTGAAAGAATATCCTGTCACAGCACTGAAGATGGTAGATGTACAGACATCCCGGATTGACGGTACACAGAAGTATCTGTTCCGTCTCAGTGATGGAAATGTGATAGAGAGTGTTCTCATGCGGTATAAACATGGAAATTCTGTCTGTATTTCTTCTCAGGTGGGATGCCGCATGGGATGCAGATTCTGTGCATCTACCATAGGAGGACTGACCAGATGTCTTCTCCCGTCAGAAATGCTGGATCAGATATACAGGATACAGGCTCTGACAGGAGAAAGAGTTTCCAATGTTGTGGTCATGGGAACGGGGGAACCTCTTGATAATTATGAAAATCTTCTCAGGTTTATACATATCCTGACAGAAGACGGAGGACTTCATATCAGTCAGAGAAACCTGACTGTATCTACTTGTGGGCTGGTTCCGAAGATTTATGACCTTGCAAAAGAAAAGCTTCAGATGACACTTGCACTTTCCCTTCACGCACCTAATGATGTGAAGCGACGGGAACTGATGCCGATCGCAAACAAATACAGCATGGATGAGGTTCTGGAAGCCTGCCGTTATTATTTTAAAGAAACCGGGCGCAGGATCACATTTGAATACAGTCTGGTAGCCGGAGTTAATGACAGCGATGAGGATGCAAGGGAACTTTCCGGCAGAATCAGAGATATGAACTGCCATGTAAATCTGATCCCGGTAAACCCTATTAAGGAACGTTCCTTTGTGCGTTCAACAAGACAGGCTGTGGAGAATTTCAAAATAAAACTTGAAAAATGTGGAATAAATGTTACTATTAGAAGAGAAATGGGCAGTGATATTGATGGTGCCTGTGGACAGTTAAGAAAAAGTTATATGGAAAAAACAGAAAGCGAGAAGTGACATGAGGATATATTCAGCTACTGATGTCGGGCAAAAGCGGAAGATGAACCAGGATTATGTGTTCGCAACTGCTGACCCGGTTGGAAATCTTCCGAATCTGTTTGTTGTTGCAGATGGTATGGGTGGTCATAATGCAGGTGATTATGCATCCTCTCATGCGGTTACATCCATGGTGGAGGAAATCCGGCAGGATGCGGATTTTAATCCGGTAAAGGTAATTCGTCATGCCATTGAATGTGTAAATACCGAGATTCTTACCCAGGCACAGCAGGATGAGAAACTCAGAGGAATGGGAACAACGATAGTGGCAGCTACTATCGTAGGACATTACGCTTATGTGGCAAATGTAGGTGACAGCAGACTTTATGTGATCGGAGAGAAGATTCAGCAGATAACAAGGGATCACTCACTGGTGCAGGAGATGGTAAGAATGGGAGAACTTGACCCTGAACAGGCAAGGAAGCATCCGAAGAAAAATATCATTACAAGAGCACTTGGAGCAGAGAAAACAGTGGATATTGATTTCTTTGACCTGAAACTGGAACCCGGAGATGTAGTTTTGATGTGTTCGGACGGGCTCAGCAATATGGTTGAGGACAGCCAGCTGAGGGAAATCATTTCTGACACATCTACAGATCTGGATGAAAAAGGCAGGATACTTATAAGAGAAGCAAACCGCAATGGCGGCAAGGATAATATTGCAATTGTATTGGTAGAACCATTCACAGACGAGGTGAAAGCATGTTAAAAACGGGAATGATCATAGCAGAACGCTATGAGATATTAGGAAAAATTGGTACCGGCGGAATGGCGGACGTATACAAGGCAAAAGACCATAAGCTGAATCGGTTTGTTGCTGTAAAAGTTCTTAAGCCGGAATTCAGAGAGGATACGACGTTTATCCGCAAGTTTAAAAGTGAGGCTCAGGCTGCAGCAGTCCTGACACATCCGAATATAGTGAATGTATTTGATGTTGGTGACGATAACGGAGTTTATTACATTGTTATGGAGCTTATTGAGGGAATTACTCTCAAGGAGTACATTTCCAAAAAGGGAAAGCTTTCTGTAAAAGAAGCAACCAGTATTGCAATCCAGGTCTCCATGGGACTGGAAGCTGCACACAGCCATGGGATTGTACATCGTGATGTAAAACCGCAGAATATTATCATTTCCATGGATGGAAAGGTAAAAGTAACAGATTTTGGTATTGCAAGAGCCGCTTCTTCCAATACCATAAGCTCAAATGTAATGGGATCTGTTCATTACAGTTCACCGGAACAGGTCAGAGGCGGATACAGTGATGAGAAGAGTGATATTTATTCACTGGGTATTACAATGTATGAAATGGTTACAGGGAAGGTTCCTTTTGACGGAGATACCACAGTAGCTATTGCTATCAAACATCTTCAGGAAGAGATTGTTCCTCCAAGTATTTATACACCGGAGCTTCCCCACAGTCTGGAGCAGATCATTCTGAAATGTACACAGAAAAGCGTGGATCGCCGTTATCAGAATATGGAGGATGTGATCGCAGATCTGAAGCATTCTCTGATCGATCCACAGGGAGATTTCGTAACGCTGACGTCTGTGGATAACGAAGCAAAAACAGTTGTGATCTCAGATAAGGAGCTTGGCGAGATCAAACATATGCCGAAGCAGATCGCAAAGTCAGAACCTGAGGCTCTGGAAGAAGAAATCAATGAAACAGATTATGATGATGAGCCGGAAGTGAAAAAGCACAGGAAGAAATCAGATAAGCCTGAGAAAAAGAAAAAAGGAGGCGGACATGGGCTGACTATTGTAATGCTTCTGATGGGTGTTGTGATTCTGATAGCAATCATTCTGATCGCAGGAAAGGCGTCCGGACTTATTGGAAGTAACAATGATACAGACAAAAAAACTGAGGCCTCAGATACATCGGAATCAGATGATGACGGAATGATAACTGTGCCGAATCTGGTAGGAAAAACAGAGGATGAAGCAAAGAATATCACAAAGGATATGAAACTGGGTATTCAGCCTATGGGCGAGGAGGCTTCAAATCAGGCAAAAGGAACCATTTCTTCACAGGATATTCCAAAGGGAAGTAAAGTAGAGCAGTATACGACCATTAAGTATTATATCAGCAAGGGTGCGCAGAAGATCACAATTCCGGATGTGGATGGACAGACCGGAGTAGACGCACAGCAGACTCTGGAAGATATGGGATTAACTGTTGAGATACAGAAAGAATACAGTGAATTAAATGATGATGGTACTCCGGTTACAGATCCGGGATATGCAGTCTCCACAACTCCGGCAGCCGGAAACTCTGTTTCAGCAGGGGACAGCGTAACACTGCTTGTCAGTCGAGGCGTGGACTATGGAGACAGTGTGGAGGTTCCAAGTGTTGTCGGGATGACAAAGAATGATGCAGTTACTACTTTTGGTAAGTTCCTCAATGTGGAAGTAAAAGAGGAAAAGAGTACAGAGGTGGCAGAAGGAGAAGTAATTTCACAGGAACCGGAAGCTGGAAACTGGGAAGATCCGGATAATGTAAATGTTGTAATCACAGTAAGTACCGGAGATCAGGAACCTTCGGCTCAGAGTGACAGCGCAGATACTGCTGCATCATCTGATGCTCCGGCACAGACAGCAGATAACAGTGCGGCGGCAGCAGCCGGGGAAGTATGGAAATGTACACAGACTCTGAATACTCCGTCAGGATATTCCGGAGGTCCGGTACGTCTGGAACTGATCCAGAATGTAAACGGAACACCGACTGCTTCAGTTGTTCTGGAAGATCAGGTAATCCAGTTCCCGTATGATCTGAATATCACAGGTGCACCTGGTATCAGCGAGGGTACTTTGTATCTGTCTGAACAGATTAACGGCACTTATAAGGAACTCGGAAATTATTCTATTACATTTGCTAAGGCTGAATGATCCATGCAGGGAAAGATAATCAAAGGAATTGCAGGATTTTATTACATCTATGCAGAAAATGATGAGATTTATGAATGCAAGGCAAAGGGAATATTCAGAAAAGATAAACAGAAACCTCTTGTAGGGGATAATGTGGAGATAGAGGTTTTGGATGAACAGGAGAAGGAAGGCAGTGTGACTGCCATCCTTCCCAGAAAAAATTCATTGATCCGTCCGGCCGTTGCCAATGTGGATCAGGCTTTTGTGATTTTTGCGATGGAGAGTCCGAAACCTAATTTTATGCTGCTTGACCGTTTTCTGATCATGATGGAGAAAGAGAATGTTCCGGCTGTTATATGTTTTAACAAGAAAGATCTTGCAAAACAGGAAGAACTGGAGTTTTTATATGAAACTTATAAGAGCTGTGGATATGATGTGATTTTTTCCAGTACTTTTAATGGAGAGGGACTGGATGAGATACATGAGATCCTGAAAGGAAAAACAACTGTAGTTGCAGGACCTTCCGGTGTAGGAAAATCTTCAATCACCAATGCACTGCAGGAAAATGTACAGATGGAAACCGGGGAGATAAGTAAGAAGTTGAAACGTGGAAAGCATACCACGCGTCATTCTCAGGTGATACCGGTGGGACATGATACTTATCTGATGGATACACCGGGATTTTCTTCTTTATATCTGACAGATATAGAAGAACAGGAACTTAAGGCATATTTTCCAGAATTTCGCAGATATGAAGAACAGTGCAGGTTTCAGGGATGCAGACATATCCATGAACCGGACTGTGGCGTGAAAGCAGCATTGGCAGAGCATAAGATCAGCCAGCTTCGCTATGAAGATTATCTGGGACTTTATAATGAATTAAAAGAGAAAAGGAGATTCTAATTATGTATCAGTTGTGCCCTTCTATTTTATCGGCAGATTTTAACCGTTTGGGCGAACAGATCAAAACCCTGGAAAAAGAGGGGATTGAATGGCTTCATATTGATGTTATGGATGGTGATTTTGTACCGAGTATTTCTTTTGGAATGCCGGTGATAAAGTCTATCCGAAAGGAATCAAAGTTGTTTTTTGATGTACATCTCATGGTTACAGAGCCTGAGAGATATATCAGAGATTTTGTGGAATGTGGGGCAGATTCCATTACAGTACATGCGGAGGCATGTGAAGATCTTGAGAGAACTATTGAACAGATCAGGGAAGCAGGTGTGAAGGTGGGGGTTTCCATCAAACCGGCTACACCTGTAAATGATATAAGCCATATGCTCAGCGATGTGGATATGGTTCTGATCATGACTGTACAGCCGGGATTTGGCGGTCAGAAGTATATGGAAGAATGTACGGAGAAGATCAGGGAAGTACGTGAACTGATCGAGGCCGAGAATCTGGATGTAGATGTTCAGGTTGATGGTGGCATCAATGATGAGACAATGGAGACAGTGCTCACAGCAGGTGCAAATCTGCTGGTAGCAGGTTCTTATGTTTTCAACGATGATCTGGCAAAAAATGTAAAACATGCCAGAGAACGAATGGATGAGATCATAAGAAGGATTGACTGAGGAAGAGCATGATAGATACGATAATTGTAAGCGGGGGCAATATCCACAGTGATTTTGCCCTCGATTTTTTAAAAAAGAATGAAGCCTGTCTGATTGCAGCTGATAAAGGGCTGGAATTCTTTCTGGAGCATCAGCTTTTGCCGGATGTAGTTATTGGAGATTTTGACAGTCTGTCTGAAGATGGAAAAAAATTTCTGGAAATTCATGAAGAAAGAAGTATGGACAGTGAAATTCCCTATGGGGGAATGACTGAGTGGAAATTGCAAAAAGGCTTTGGAAATGAGAAAAAAGAAATAAAAGTTATCCGCCTGAGACCGGAAAAAGATGATTCAGATACACAGTCTGCCATGAATTATGCGATCAGGACCGGTGCGAAAAAGATAGTGATCTTTGGTGTGACAGGAAACAGAGTAGATCATCTGATGGCGAATTTCGGACTCCTTGTCCTGGCACAAAACCAGGGGGCAGAAGTAACACTTGTGGATCGGTATAATTATATGAAGCTTATTTCAGACGGAACAGTTCTGAAAAAGTCAGAACAGTTTGGAAAATATGTGTCATTTTTTCCATTTGGAGGAAATGTGACAGATCTGACTCTGGAAGGATTTAAATATCCCCTGAGTAACTATTGTCTGACAGTAGCAGACAGTGGACTTACTGTAAGCAATGAGATCATCAGCGAACATGCCAGAGTTACATTTAGCTCAGGGGTGTTGCTTATGATAATGTCAAGAGACTAAAACACAAGACACGTTTTTTTGATGAGTTTCCCAGGGAGGCACTGGAGCTTGCAGATGAGCTGAATTGACCGCTTTTTTACTTTATAGGAAAGACCGCCTGCGGTGCTCTGCTGAATTAAAAAATGCCCGCACGGAGGCGGGCATGATAACAAGAAAATTCCTGGATTAGAAAATATAAAAATTTTCCTCGCCAAATCGTTATCAGATTTGTCATCATTTAGAAGATAATCCATATCTGGAAGTCCTTTTTCGTTTCTCCTGCTATATAATATTCTGTAAATCATTTTGCATGGATGTTCTCTGGTAATAAGTATTTATGATATCCTGTAAAGTAATCGTATTCATCTTTTCTTCAGCGTTTTTTTGAATTTCATTATAAAATCCCTGCAAAGATAACTGAATATTAATACCAACACCACAATCAGGATTGGTATGAGTATCTAAATGAAGCAGCGGTTTCTCACCTTCAACTGCCTTATAAATATCCAGCAATGTAATCTGGTCTGCCGGTTTTGAAAGAGAAGGATGGGCATGTCCGGCTACACTGGTCATAAGTCCGGCCTTTTTTAGTTTTAACATAAGCTGGCGTACAAAGCCGGGATTTGTATGGACACTTTCTGCAATTGAGGCGCTGGAGAGAGATTTTTCCTGGTTGATAGCAATCAGAACCATCACATGAACAGTATCACTTAATTTCGTTGAATATTTCATGATAAGAAACTCCTTGTAGTATGATATAATGATTTTGCTTTCACATTTTTGAGACAAAAATATTTCTGGTTTATCTAAAACATTTCAAGTTCTCAACAGTTCTTTCCAATATGTTGAGAAACTGTGCATATTTATTATTTTGATGATTGTAAATAATATAATTACAACTATAATGAAATTTAAAGGAAAAGTCAACACAGGAATGAAACTTACGGAGGATTGTATAATCTGCTGATCGTAGACAAATTTATGAAACCACCAAAATCCTTGAATAAACATTGATTATTATATGATGTGATAAAATATTCACAAAGGAGAACTTATGGAATACAAAAATCAAACAGAAAATCGTGCATTTCAGGAAATGTTGCAGGCAGCAGTAAAACGGCTGCAAAATCGTTCCGGAGAGGATATTGCTGCAAAAAGTGGGGCTGTTTTTCATAGCAGCCGAAATGTGCTTGAAGTACTGAGTTTTTATGAAACGATTGAAATTCAACTCCCTGAATTTTGTATTAACTCAGACATGGACGAATGGCATTATCTGACATTGCTGCATTATCTGGATATGGCCGATGGAACAGAAGGTTCACAGAAACTCATTACTTTTGGTAACCTGAAAGATGGATTGATTCGAGGAACCAAGTTCGACCGGACTGCAGAGCAGAAACTGGAAAAGCTTTTGCAGGATAAAGATCCTGAGAAAATTCAGAAAGCATGTAAAAACCTGGGTGCAGAATTCACAGAGACAAAGGCGGATCTGTGTGCTGTTTTTCCAGTTCTGCCAAGATATCCGGTAACTTTAAAGATATGGTTTGCAGATGAAGAATTTCCTGCATCTGGCAAAATATTTCTTCAGGATCATGCCGATCATTATCTGAGTGTAGAAGATGCGGTAACAGTTGGAGAAATTTTGCTGCAAAAATTATCGGAAGCATTTTCTTCTCTCTGATCATGAATCAGAAAACTTTCCAGCCCGGATTTGATAAATTTGTCAATTGTTGTCTGAATCTGTTTCCAGTCATTACAGTGATTGCGGAGCATCAGTCTGTTGATGGAAAGGCAGCCATTCATTTGAAAATAAAAAACCGATTCTGCCTGTTCAAAGGTCAGGAGGCTGTGTGACATAAGCCAGGTCACATAGCCTTCTTTTGTATTTTCTGCTATTTTTTCCAGAAGAATAGGGGCAATTGCATCATCCAGAAACAGTGCCCTGTATTGTGATTCCATCTGTATTTTCTGACAGAACGGATAGGAACAGCTTTTTTGATTTAGACAGAATAAATGATCTACAGTTGTTAACATATCCTGAGTCATATCATTAAAAATATCTGATAATACATCATAGATATCGTAGTAATGAAGATAAAAAGTGCCACGGTTGATTTCAGCATTTTTGCAGACCTCTGTAACTGTAATTTTCGTAAAACTTTTCTGATTTAACAATTCTAAGAACGTATCTTTTATGGTTTGCCTGGTATAGCGGGTACGGCGATCTTGTTTTCTCGTTTTTTCTGACATTATATACTCCTGTATTAGTTAGTATCATATGATTTCTCAACAATTTTTCTGATGTGTTGAGTAACCATACAAATCTCACAGACTGATTATTGTAATTTATATAGTAACAACTATAATGAGGTTTAAAGAAAAAGTCAACAGATTGTTCAGAATTTTAGGAGGAAAAACATGGGACATGTAATTGCAGTATCAGGAAAAGGTGGCGTAGGAAAAACAACTCTTTGTGGATTGTTGATCCAGTATTTATGTGAAAGCGGAAAACGTCCGGTCCTGGCGGTGGATGCAGATGCAAATGCAAATTTGAACGAAGTGCTCGGTGTTGAGCCGGAGGTCACACTTGGGGAGCTGAGAGAAGAAATTGAGCGGGCAGGCATAGACCCACGATATCAGATTCCCTCCGGTATGACAAAACAGGCATATCTGGAAATGCGTCTTTCTGATGCGATTGCAGAAGAAGACGATTATGATTTGATGGTAATGGGACGAACCCAGGGACAGGGCTGCTATTGTTTTGTAAATGGCCTTGTGCAGACCCAGGTTCAGAAACTGCAAAGTCATTATCCATATATTGTGGTTGATAACGAAGCAGGTATGGAACATATCAGCAGAGGAATCCTGCCAATGATGGAAGTTGCTATTCTTGTAAGTGACTGTTCCAGAAGAGGTGTTCAGGCAGCCGGACGTATTGCAAAGCTGATGAAGGAGTTAAACTTTAAACCACAGAAAACTGGATTAATCGTGAATCGTGTTCCGGATGGAAAACTGGACGTCGGAACTCTGGAAGAAATCCGGAATCAGGGACTGGAGCTGCTGGGAGTGGTGCCTCATGATAACCAGGTTTATCAGTATGACTGTGATGGAAAGCCGATTATACAGCTTCCGAAAGATTCTCCGGTCAGAAGTGCACTGGGAGAAATTGTAAAGAAGCTAGGACTGTGAGAGAGGGAGGTTCTCTTTATGATTTCAGCCAGACAGCAGTAGATGAGATAAAAAAATAAAAGAAAAATTAGGTTAAGAAAATAATAGAATATATACAGGAAAAAGGTGAAAAGATGGGATTTTTTTCAGGATGTATGGACGCCAGAAACATGACTTCAATTGAAGAAGTTAAATGTCCGAAATGTAGTGCAGATATAGAAGTATTTGTGAGAGATGGAAAAACAGTTGGCGACAGTGTATGCGATAACTGTGGATATACGATAAAAGAAAACCAGATTATACAGGTGTAATTTGTAATATTACATCCACTTGACTCAGGAATGAAGCAGTGATATACTAAAACAAAAGTTATTTATAAAATAACAGTAAAAACCTGGAACTATATTGTGCGGGCTTGAACAGTTACAAAAAATGCAATTCTTGTGGAGGGTATAGGATGATACAGATTGCAATTGTGGAAGATGAAGAAATTTACGTAAAACAATTAACAGAGTATATCCGGAAATATCAAACGGAAAGGGGAAGATCAATAAAGGTTACAGTATTTGGTGATGGAGAAGATATCACTGAAAATTACAATGGCGGTTTTGACATTATTCTGATGGATATTCAGATGCGGTTCATGGATGGTATGACAGCAGCAGAAAAAATCCGTCAGATGGATCAGAAAGTAATTATCATGTTTATTACAAATATGATTCAATATGCAGTACGTGGATACGAAGTTGATGCAATGGATTATGTAGTAAAACCAGTTGAGTATTTTTCTTTTTCGCAGAAACTGGATAAAGCAGTTGGTCGTATGCGTTCTGAGGTTAAAGAATTTCTTACGATTCCGATTGGGGAAGGAGTTGTAAAGATAGATATAGCAGATATCTATTTTATTGAGGGGCAGAGACATAATGTAATTTATCATACTTCGAGAGGAGATTACTGTTCAAGAATTACGATGAAAGAACTCGAAGAAAAACTTGCGGTACATAATTTTTTTCGATGTGCAAAGGGATATCTGGTAAATATGAATCATGTAGAGGGATTTGTTGGTTCTGATTGTGTGATCCATAATGTACATATACCTGTCAGCAGAACCAGAAAAAAAGAATTCATGAATCTGCTTCTGCAAAACCTCAATATGGAATGATTTCATGCGAAATGGAGGATACTATGTTATATCAGGATATTCCAAGAATTTATACGGCAATAGCAGAGTGGGGATCATGTCTGGTTTATCTTTATATCCTAAAAAAAGAAAACATGAAATCTGTACATTTTCTTATAGGCAGTCTTTTCATGTTGGCAATGCAGAGTATTTTTCTGACTTTGACAGGCAGCGTAACTGAAATTTTGTGGATTCCCTGTATGATGATCGCTGCAGGTATGATGTATGGATTTCTTATGGTCGGAGGAAATATGAAGCCTCTGGGAGCGGCTTATTGCTGTGCCCGTGCATTTGTTCTTGCTGAGTTTGCAGCTTCGCTGCAGTGGCAGATGGTATCTATTGTACAGGCATGGGGGAATCAGAGCCTCGGGGTTGAAATTCTGATCACGATGGTTGTTTTTGGAGGCTGCTTTACTATTGATATTTATTTAGAAAAAGATCTTCTGAAGCAGAATTATCTTGAACAGATGACAGTAAAGGAAGTAGTAGCGGCGGCAATCATGGCTGTTGCAATCTTTGCTTTTAGTAATCTGAGCTTTTTAAATGAAAATGCACCATTTGCGAGCAGAGAACGTGCAGATATTTTTTCTATCAGAACACTGATCGATTTTGGAGGAATTGCAATCCTGCATGCTTATCAGAGCAGGATCAGTGAGTATGTTGCCGAGAAAGAACTTTCAGTAATGAACGTGATGCTGAAAAGCCAGTATGATCAATACCGAAATTATCAGGACAGCCTGGATCTCATACAAATGAAATACCATGATCTGAAACACCAGATAACGGGACTTCGTGCGGAATCAGATGAAGAGAAACGAAAAAAATGGATTGATTCCATGGAAAAGGAAATCGCTGCTTTTGAGAATATAAGCAGAACGGGGAATCAGGTACTTGATACGATTTTGGCAGCTAAGATTTTCCATTGTCGAAAAAATCATATACAGATTACCTGTGTGGCAGATGGAAAATTATTGGATCATATGCATGTAACAGATATATGTTCTATATTTGGAAATGCTTTGGATAATGCGATTGAACATGTAATTTTAATTCCAGATCCGGAAAAAAGACTGATCCATCTGACAGTATCCGCTCAAAAAGGATTTGTGTTCATCAAGATAGAGAATTATTGTGAAGCAGAAATTTCCAAAAATGAAGAGGATCTGATTACAACAACAAAAAAGGATAGTAAAAACCATGGTTTTGGATTGAAGAGTATTCGTAAAGCTGTAGAAAAATATGATGGTTCTGTAGTATTTGGAGTACAGCAGAACTGGTTTGAATTAAAGATTCTTTTACCCAGAGTATTGTAATGCTCTGGGTATTTTGTGCCATATTTGCTGCATCTTGTGCCAAAAACGGCACGAAATAATAACCATGTTATAGTAATGCCAACAGGAAATGATACCTGAAAAAGGCGAGAGAGTCAAAGGAGGAAAAAAGAGAATGATCAGTGTTGAAATGGAAGATGTTCTGGCGGTATTACAATTATGCAAACCGTATATTATCGGTATTATTGCTGCACTTGTAATTGGAATCGTAATTATGATCGCATGCCGCAGGATGTCCAGGGGCAAAAGATTTCTGATAAGAGGAGAAGCTGCGATCGCAATGGTTCTTGCAGTTGTTGTCTGCGTGAATATGATCTGTTTTGGACCAATGTCTACGTTGATTGGACTGGCAACGGGAAATGGAACTTTAAGCGATGAAACAAATGAAGAAGCTGCGGAAGTAGCAGAAGAAATTATGGAAGACGGAATTGTTCTTCTGAAGAATGAAAGCCTGCTTCCTTTAAATGAAACAAAAAAACTGAATATTTTTGGTTGGGAATCTATTAATCCGGCTTACGGCGGAGCTGGTTCCGGTGGAATTAATGATCTGTATGATATTGTCAGTCTGAATCAGGGACTTGAAAATGCCGGATTTTCTATTAACCAGGAGCTGGTTGATTTTTATAACAATTATGGTGCAGATAATCCGGAAATGTCTATCCAGAAACAGAGCTGGACATTACCGGAGCCACCTGTAGATACTTACAGTGATGAGCTTATTAAAAGTGCGAAAGAGTATTCTGATGTGGCAGTTGTGGTTCTTTCCAGAAAAGCAGGTGAAGGTCATAATGATATTCCTATGGATGTAAGAAAAGCAGCATATGATAATAATTCAGATGAATATGATGATTTTCCTGAGGGAGAGCATTATTTACAGCTTTCACAAACTGAGAGAGATATGGTAGATATGGTTTGTTCAAACTTTGATAATGTGATTGTGGTTTATAATGGAGCAAATCAGTTTGAACTTGGTTTCGCAGATGAATATCCTCAGATTAAATCTGTTGTATGGTGCCCCGGAACGGGAAATGTGGGATTTAATGCACTTGGTAAAGTATTTTCAGGTGAAGTCAATCCTTCCGGAAAAACACCGGATACATTTATTTATGATATGACGACTGCTCCGTGGTGGAATAATGCAGAAAAAACGGAGTATACAAATCTGGCAGATATGGCCGTTGAAGGAATGAACGCAGGAACTGCCCAGGTGTATGCTCCGGCATTTACCAATTATGTGGAAGGTATTTATGTAGGATACAAGTACTATGAAACAGCTGCACAGGAAGGTGCGATTGATTACGATAAGACTGTACAGTATCCATTTGGATATGGTCTGAGTTATACGGAATTTGAACAGAAAATGGGTGAATTGGAGGAAAAAGACGGACAGATTTCTGTAGATGTAGAAGTAACCAACACAGGAGATGTTGCCGGAAAAGATGTAGTAGAAGTGTATTATAAACCGCCATATACAAATGGGGGAATTGAGAAATCTTCTGCAAATCTGATCGAGTTTGCAAAAACAGATCTGCTTCAGCCGGGAGAATCTCAGACTGTTACAGTTACATTCAGTATAGAAGATATGGCCTCTTATGATGAGAATAATGCAAAAGCGTATGTTCTTGAAAAAGGCGATTACGTGATCTCTATTAACAGTGATTCACACACTGTGCTGGATCAGAAAACTTATACTGCAGATGCTGATGTAGTATATGAGGGAGAAAATAAAAGAGCATCAGATGATACTGCAGCAACAAATGTATTTGAAGATGCAAAAGGCGATGTGACATATCTGTCACGTGCTGATCATTTTGCAAATTATGAAGAGGCTACAGCAGCACCGGCATCTGCAGAGCTGGGTGAGCCATATGTTTCTGAATATCATTTGAACAGCAACTTTGATAAGACTACATATCTCAATGATAAGGATGTAATGCCGACAACGGGAGCAGATAATGGACTTACATTAGCTGATATGTGTGATGCTGATTATGACGATCCTCGTTGGGAAAAACTTCTGGATCAGCTTACTGTTGATGAAATGGCAAATATGATTGCAATGGCTGGCTATCAGACAGCAGCCATGGACTCTGTGGGAAAAGTGGCTACACTTGATTTCGATGGACCAGCAGCAATTAATAACAACTTTACAGGAGTTGGTTCTATTGGATTTCCAATTGAAGTTGTGGTTGCTTCCACATGGAATAAGGGACTTGCACAGGCCTGGGGTGAATGCATGGGCAAGATCAGTCAGGAAATGGGTGCAGAGGGCTGGTATGCACCAGGTATGAATACTCATAGAACCACATTTGGAGCAAGAAACTATGAATATTTTTCAGAAGATGGAGTTCTTGCAGGAAATATGGGAGCAAAAGCAGTAGAAGGAGCAAGAAAATATGGAGTTTATTCTTATATCAAACATTTTGCTCTGTATGAGGGAAATGCAAAGATGGTAAGTGTCTGGTCAAATGAGCAGGCAATCCGGGAAATCTATCTGAAACCATTTGAAATTTCTGTAAAACAGGGTGGCGCAAATGCGGTTATGGTTTCCTGGAGTTTCCTTGGAGATAAATGGACTGGAGAAAGCAGTAACCTTATGAATACAGTTCTCAGAGATGAATGGGGATTCAGGGGAATGGCACTTACAGACTTCTTCCGAAACAATGGTCATGGATTTATGAATGCAGATGCAGCTTTGGCGAATGGAGTAGATGCAATGTTGTCCACATTCAACGGAGAAGAGAACAATGTAGCCAATCCGGAGCATCCAACAGCTGTACTTCAGATGAGAAATGCCTGCAAAAATGTCATGTATACAGTTGTAAGCAGCTGGGCTTATGATGGAGAACACGAAGAAACAGGTATGGAAAACTGGAAAAAAGCAGGAATTGGTATCGACATTGTAATGGCACTTTTCATGGCAGGAATGGAAGTACTGGTAATCAGAGGATATAAGAAAAGAAAGAATGCTGAATAAGGAAGAAAGTGGGATGGAAAACAGTTATGAAACAGCAAAAATTGATTGAAAAGATGACAATAGAAGAAAAGGCAGCGATCCTCAGTGGAAAAACTGTCTGGCAGACCAGAGAAATTGACAGGCTTTCCATCCCGTCCATCTTTCTTTCGGATGGACCGCATGGAATCAGAAAACAGGCAGGAGCAGGAGACCATTTGGGACTGAATGCATCCATGAACGCAACGTGTTTTCCCACAGCGGCGACGATTGCAAACAGCTGGAATCAGGATCTGGGGGAAGAGATTGGACAGGCCCTTGGAGAGGAAGCAGCAAGTATGGATGTAAATATCCTGCTTGGTCCGGGATTAAATATTAAAAGAAGCCCGTTATGTGGAAGAAATTTTGAATATTTTTCAGAAGATCCATATCTTTCCGGGAAGATGGCAGCGTCATATATTCGTGGAATACAGAGTAAAGGCGTTTATGCCTGCCCGAAGCATCTGGCGGTTAACAGTCAGGAACTTCGGAGAATGGCAATGGACGCAGTTGTTGACGAACGGACATTAAGAGAAATTTATCTGACCGGTTTTGAGATAGCTGTTAAAGAAGGACACGCAAAAGCAATCATGAGCAGTTACAACCAGATTAATGGGATTTATGCTAATGAGGACAAACATCTTTTGACAGATATCCTGCGCAAAGAATGGGGATTTGATGGAATTGTAGTAACAGACTGGGGCGGAAGCAATGACCATGTGAAAGGTGTTGCTGCCGGCTCAAATCTGGAGATGCCGTCCTGTGGGTACGATTCTGCAAGAGAAGTGATTGCTGCTGTCCGAAATGGAACGCTGAAGGAAGCGGATTTGGATGAAAGAGTTGGAGAACTGGTGGATGCAGTGATGGAACTGACATCAGGGAAGAAGCTTTCAGATAAAAACTTTGACAGAAATGCACATCATCAACTGGCAAGGAAAGCAGCAGCAGAAAGCATGATTCTTCTGAAAAATGAAAAACAGATTCTTCCGCTGGATACAAAAAAATCCATCGCTGTTATTGGAGATTTTGTTTTTTCACCCAGATATCAGGGGGCAGGGTCTTCTATGGTCAATCCAACAAAAGTAGAAGATATGTCATCGATTTTGCAACAATATGATCTGAATATTCTGGGGATGACAAGAGGCTATCAGAGAAATGGAGATGTAGATGAGAATGATAGAAAGTTTGCATTAAATTTGGCCATGAACGCAGATATTGTGATTTTCTGCTTTGGTCTTGATGAGATCAGTGAATCAGAAGGACTGGATAGAACCCATATGCGTATTCCGCAGAATCAGATAGATCTTCTGCAGGATATCAGTAAAGTGAATGAAAATATTATTGGAATACTGAGTGCAGGATCTGCGATAGAAATGCCATGGCACACCTGCTGCAAAGCGATTTTGCATGGCTATCTGAATGGACAGGCAGGCGCTTCTGCAACATTGGATATTCTGACCGGAAAAGTGAATCCATCAGGAAGACTGGCAGAAACATATCCCATATCTTATGAACAGACACCGGCATTCCGATATTATCCAAGTAATGAGAAAACATCGGAATACCGAGAGAGTGTTTATGTGGGATATCGCTATTATGATACTTCAAAAGTCCGGGTGCAATATCCATTTGGCTTTGGACTTTCCTATACGGAATTTACATATTCTGATCTTATCATAGAAGAGGATGGAATCAAAGTTTCGGTTACCAATACAGGTGACAGAGATGGAGCAGAGGTTGTTCAGATGTATGTAGGACTTCCTAATGCAATCGTGTTCCGACCGGAAAAAGAACTGAAAGGTTTTGTAAAAGTTTATCTAAAGGCAGGAGAAAGCAGACAGCTCAGGATTCCGTTTGATGATAAGACATTCCGTTATTGGAATATAAAAACGGGACAGTGGGAAATAGAAACAGGAACTTATCAGATTATGGTAGGAGCCAGTGTTGCAGATATTCGTTTAACAGGTATGACTGAGAGAATAGGAAATAGTAAAGGGTATCCGTATAATCCGGCAAAAATGCCTTACTATTATACAGGAATCGTGCAGAAAATATCAGATGAGGAATTTCGTGAACTTCTTGGCCATGAGATACCGAACGGGAGATGGAGTGGAAATCTGGAAATCAATGATGCAATCTGTCAGATGTATTATGCAAAAAGTCGACTTGCAAGGCTGATATATAGATATCTCACAAAAATGAAAAAGAAGAGTGAGGCACAGGGAAAGCCAGATCTGAATATTCTTTTTATTTACAATATGCCGTTTCGGGGGATTGCCAAGATGACCGGCGGGGCCGTCAGTATGGAAATGGTATATGGAATTGTCGATGCTGTGAATGGCCATTTTATGCTTGGAGTAAAAAAAGTAGTTGGCGGATATTTCAGAAACAGAAGAAATAATAAGAAATATGAAAAATTATTAAAAGGAGCCGGAGGGAAGTGCAGATGAATCATATAAAAAATATATGGAAATGTTTTGAAGAGAAACATGCTACTTTTGCAAAATGGCTTTATCAGATATTCTATTTTGTTATATTCAGTATGGGCGTGACAGTATTCCAGTATCTTGTATTTACATTTTTACCAGGGATTTTGGGAATTGGTCTGGCTGGTACAGAATTTATGTGGCCAAAGGTTTCAATGAATCTGTTTGGAGTAAAATTTACATGGAGCTTGCTGGGGTATAATGTATTGCGTGATGCAACGGGGAATATACTGATCGGTGGTGGACTTGGCTATTTTATCAGTTATGAATTGGGGTCATTTCTTGCACAGTGTATCAATTTTCCGCTTCAGAGAAATGTTACTTTTAAAAGCCATGGAAATCCTGTATATCAGGCAATCTGGTATTTTATAGCATGGGTGGTAATTTCACTGATCTGTAATGGATTTAATAATCTGTGGATGCCAGTTGCATCTGCATATGTGGCACCGGCAGTCTATAACATGCTTGTGACAATTATTACAGGTGGAGTTTCCATGGTGATTTTTTTCTTTGTGTTTAAAATTATTTTCCCGGAGGGGAAGGCTGAATCTTTCTGATAAACTGCGGAGCAGTTATTCGGTTATGAGCAAGTAGCAGAGCGGATTGTGAATATCCGCTTGACTAAGGCATTTACCTGAAATAGGTGAGTGCTTTTTTGTTTTCAAGTATTCTATAAGAGACTGTATTTATGCCCTTCATCTTTTGAATATGTGTAAGGACATTTTTTGAGCCGGCATAAAAATGATTTTTACAAAAATTAGAAATAGAAATAAGGCGAGAGAAGAATTTGAAAAATTCATTTCGAAAAGTGTGGAAATATTAGCAGAAGATGAGATGAAAATGAATATTCACAAAGATAAGATGCTATGGTATAATACAAAGTACTGTATTAGGACTTCTGATGAGAGAAGCTGAAATATGGGAAAAGATTTAAAAGGCAAAGAGCTTGGATTGTGAATATCCACTTGATTGTCATTTGATATGTTGGTCAATCAAAGATTTAGCTATTGGACTGGGATAAAATCAAAGGATTTATAGGAGGAAATATAAAAAATGAAATTAGGAATCGTCGGATTACCCAATGTTGGAAAAAGTACATTATTTAATTCATTGACAAAGGCAGGCGCAGAATCTGCAAATTATCCGTTCTGTACCATTGACCCTAATGTAGGTGTTGTTACAGTGCCGGATGAGAGACTGAAGCTTCTCGGAGACTTTTATCATTCTAAGAAAGTGACACCTGCTGTAATTGAATTCGTAGATATTGCAGGACTTGTAAAGGGAGCATCCAAAGGAGAAGGCCTTGGAAACCAGTTCCTTGCAAATATCCGTGAGGTAGATGCAATCGTTCATGTAGTCCGCTGCTTTGAAGATTCCAATGTTATCCATGTAGATGGAAGTATTGATCCTATCCGTGATATTGAAACTATTAATCTGGAGCTGATCTTCTCAGACCTTGAGATCCTTGAGAGAAGAATTGCAAAAGTTACAAAAACAGCACGCATGGACAAAGAGGCTGCCAAGGAGCTTGATTTCCTTCAGAAGGTAAAAACACATCTGGAAGATGGCAAGATGGCAATCACTATGGAAATGGAAAATGAAGATGAAGAAGCCTGGATGTCTACTTATAATCTGCTTACCTGGAAGCCTGTGATCTATGCAGCAAACGTAGCAGAAGGAGATCTGGCTGATGACGGTGAAAGCAACAGCCATGTACAGGCAGTGCGCAAATATGCGGCAGAGCAGAACAGTGAGATTTTCGTTATCTGTGCAGAAATCGAAGAAGAGATCTCTGAACTGGATGATGATGAGAAGAAAATGTTCCTGGAGGATCTGGGACTGACAGAATCAGGACTTGAGAAACTTGTAAAAGCAAGCTATCATCTCCTTGGACTGATGAGTTTCCTTACTTCAGGTGAGGATGAGACAAGAGCATGGACGATTAAAATCGGAACAAAGGCTCCGCAGGCAGCAGGTAAGATCCATACAGATTTTGAGCGAGGATTTATTAAAGCTGAGGTTGTAAATTATCAGGATCTTCTGGACTGTGGTTCCTATGCAGGTGCCAGAGAGAAAGGTCTTGTAAGAATGGAAGGTAAAGAATACGTTGTACAGGATGGAGATGTGATCTTATTCCGATTCAATGTATGATGAACAGGTGATTTATGGAAATGTCGATACGTTTTCCGGGACTTGGCCTGGTCTTTGATTATGTGCCACGCTCATTTCAGATATTTGGAATGGAATTCACCATATATGGAGTACTGATTGCCGTGGGTGCTCTTCTTGGAATGGGACTTGTGACACTTGAAGCGAAACGAAATGGGGAAGATCAGAACAGGTATCTCGATATGATGCTTATCTCCCTGCTGGTTTCAGTGGCAGGTTCCAGATTATTTTATGTGGCTTTTTCATGGGGATTTTATAAAGAAAATCTGAATGCCATACTGGACTTTCGAAATGGTGGTTACGCTTTATATGGTGGTCTGCTCTTTGGATTTCTTGCGGCAGCGGTATTTTGCAGGATTACCAAAACGTCATTCTGGCAGAGTGCCGATATTGCGTGTCCCGGAATACTTCTG
This sequence comes from Blautia wexlerae DSM 19850, assembly GCF_025148125.1. NCBI lineage: Bacteria > Bacillati > Bacillota > Clostridia > Lachnospirales > Lachnospiraceae > Blautia > Blautia wexlerae. The sequence goes on along the minus strand of NZ_CP102267.1, from coordinate 3,656,165 downwards.
GGACAGGCTATAGGGCGCTGGGGTAACTTTTTTAACAGAGAGTCTTTCGGAGAATATACAGATCTGCCATGGGCAATGCAGATACCGGTTTCAGCTGTGCGGTCAGGAGAAGTTTCGGGAGCAATGAGAGATAATCTGCTGACTGTAAATGGGATTTCATATATTCAGGTTCAGCCGATTTTTCTTTATGAAAGTCTGTGGTGTCTGCTGTTATTTCTGCTGTTGATGGCCATGCGCCGAAAAAAGAAATATGAAGGCGAATTGTTTATGATCTATCTGGCAGGTTATGGTCTGGGAAGGTTTTTCTTTGAATGGTTCAGAACAGATAAGCTTTATATTCCGGGGACAAAAGTGGGGATTTCGCTGGTAATTTCCGCTATATTATTTGCTGTTTTTATGCCTGTAGTGATCATACGCAGAGTGATGGCACAGAAAAGAGATACTATACGCCGGCAGAGGAGAAAAAGATTTCTGGATGAGTCAGTGAAAGAAAAAAAGATGTTTCCTGAGACTTCTGAAATGAAACCGGAACCGGAAATCCGGCCGGAGATGGATGAACAGGTAAAGCCAGATGTGGGAAATTCTCCCACAAATTCAAAAGAAGAACAGTAAAAAAACATATATCTGAAAGATAAGTGGGTTGAAAGTGGAAATTCAACCCACTTTTTGTGTATAAAAGCCCATTTTTCTCGTAAAAATAAGGTTGTTTCATAAATGTTAACAGAGTTCTAAATTTTAAAAATCTTTTTCTCCCCCTTGTTTTTTCAGCCTAAATAGTTTAGAATAAGCACATAAGTGGTAGAAAGTGGTGAATAGTGGTGGTGAGTGGGGAATAACGGCAGAGTCCATTACCACCTGAGAAATCTGAAGGGGAGATTCAGATTTTGCGAGAGTAGGTGAGTAACATGTTCATGGGAGAGTATAACCACACGATCGACGCGAAGGGGCGTCTGATCATTCCTTCTAAATTCAGGGAGCTCTTAGGGGAAGAGTTTGTTCTGACAAGAGGGCTTGATGGCTGTCTTTACATTTATCCGATGGATGAATGGGAATCCTTTGAAATGAAGCTCAGATCTTTACCACTTACAAATAAAAATGCCAGAACTTTTTCACGATTCTTTGTAGCTGGAGCAACTACATGTGAACTGGACAGGCAGGGACGAATCCTTGTACCGCAGACACTGCGCAAATTTGCCGGTCTGGAGAAAGATGTGGTTCTGACAGGTAATCTGAACAGAATTGAAGTTTGGAGCAAAGAAAAATGGAATGAGATCTGTGATTATGATGACATGGACAGCATTGCAGAGAGCATGCAGGACATGGGAATCACAATCTGACAGGTCTCGTTTGAAGTATCTTGCAAAGTAAATCCAGACAGGAGACGGAGATGGAATTTAAACACAAATCTGTATTACTGGAAGAGACCATTGAAGGTTTGGATATCAAACCGGACGGAATCTACGTGGATGGTACTTTAGGAGGTGCAGGGCATGCCGGTGAGGTATGCAGGAAACTTTCTGCCAAGGGGAGATTTATTGGCATAGATCAAGACCAGGATGCGATAATTGCTGCGAGTGAGAGGTTAGCCCCCTATAAACAGGCGACGATCATTCGCAGCAATTATTGTTACATGGTACAGGAACTGGCAGCAAGAGGCATCTATAAAGTCGACGGGATTCTCCTTGATCTTGGAGTATCTTCCTATCAGCTTGACAATGAAGAACGCGGTTTTACCTACAGGGTAGATGCACCGCTCGATATGCGCATGGACCAGCGCCAGACGCAGACAGCCGGCGATATTGTCAATGGCTATGAAGAAAAAGAATTATACCGTATTATTCGTGATTACGGTGAAGATAAATTTGCAAAAAATATTGCAAAACATATTGTTGCCGCCAGACAGGTGAAACCGATCACAACCACCGGAGAACTGACAGAGATCATCAGAGAATCCATTCCCATGAAGATGCAGGTGAAGTCAGGACATCCGGCCAAGAGAACTTTTCAGGCAATCCGTATTGAGCTTAACAGAGAGCTCGATGTGCTGCGGGATTCTCTGGATGGAATGATCGATATCCTTGATGATGGCGGAAGACTTTGCATTATCACTTTTCATTCTCTGGAGGACAGAATTGTAAAGACGATTTTCAGAAAAAATGAGAATCCGTGTACCTGCCCTTCAGATTTTCCTGTATGCGTATGCGGGAAGAAATCCAAAGGAAAAGTGATCACAAGAAAGCCGATTCTTCCGGGGGAGACAGAGATGGAAGAGAATCCGCGTTCCAAAAGTGCAAAGCTTCGGATTTTTGAGAGAGTATTATAATTAGAGAGGCATGAAATGGCGAGAACGACCAGGAGTGAAACAGCAAGAAGAAGCAGAACCAGTGCCAGAACAAACAGAGGAATGTATGTTGACGGAAATACGGTCAGACGTCTTGCAGAAGTTCCGGAGAGAAAGAGGCAGCCGGGAAGACAGAATCCGGGAAGGCAGCAGACCAATCGAAACCGAAGAGTGCAGGCGAGTCCTGCGCAGGTACCAAGGCAGAAACATCAGTTGAGTAAAGAAGCACAGAAGAACAGGCAGAAGGCGACTGCAATGAACTGGGGATTTGTAGCGTTTCTGGCAGTTGTATGTGTGGCGATATTATTCTGCTCTGTGAAATATCTTCGTTACAAATCAGAGATTACCGCAAAGATGAGTACAGTTGCATCTCTTGAGGAGGAACTGGCAGATTTAAAAGAAGACAATGATGCATATTACAGCCAGGTGACATCAAATGTGGATCTGAATAAGATTAAGCAGACTGCATTGGGAAGACTGGGGATGAAATATCCGTCAGATGATCAGACAGTAACCTATTCTACATCGGGTAACAGCTATGTAAGACAGTATCAGGATATACCAGATTCAAAGTAGGTGATTAATTGAGCAATACGGGAAGAAAGAGTCGAAGAAGACCACAGAGAAAAATAAATCAAAACATGAAAGAAAAGCTGCTGATATTGTTTGGAATTGTGTTACTGCTTCTGGTAATATTAGTGCTGAGAATTACTTATATTAATGCTACCAGTGGAAGCAAATACAAAAAACAGGTGTTAAGTCAGGCACAGCAGAAATATGAGAGCCAGGTACTGCCGGCAAAGAGAGGTGATATTTATGACAAGAACGGAAATATACTGGCTACCAGCAATAAAGTTTATAATGTGATCCTAGACTGTAAAACTGTAAATTCAGATGAGGACTATGTAGAGCCAACAATACGTGCCTTAAATGAGGTGCTGGGGATTGATGAAGAAACAGTGCGTTCTCTTTTGGCCGATTCAAGAACCAGCCAGAGTCAGTATCAGGTACTGACAAAACAGCTGTCTATGGACAAAAAGAAAGAATTTGAAAAATATAAGGCAGAGGATGAAGATTCCGGTCTTACTAAAGCGCAGGCAAAGGAACGGGCAAATATCAAAGGCGTCTGGTTTGAAGAGGATTATCTGAGAAGTTACCCGTTTAATGAAACAGCATGCGATACAATTGGTTTTGCACTGGACAGAGATGTGGCAGATATCGGACTGGAAGGGTACTATAACAGCACACTGACAGGCGTAGACGGAAGACAGTATGGGTATATCAATGATGATTCAGATGTGGAGCAGACCATTATTGCTGCGGTGAATGGAAAAAGCATTCAGACCAGCATTGACATCGGTGCACAGCAGATTGTTGAGAAATATGTTAATGGATTTAAAGAGGCAATGGGGGCCAAGAATATAGGTGTCATTGTTGAAAATCCGTCCACCGGTGAGATTATTGCCATGGATGGTGGTGACCGTTATGATCTGAATAATCCGAGAGATCTTTCCGCTGTATATACAGAAGATGAAATCAAAGCGATGAATGATGTGGAAACAGTGGAGGCTCTGAATGGTATGTGGAGTAATTTCTGCGTCACAGATGCCTATGAGCCGGGATCTGTTGTAAAGCCGATCGTCATGGCTTCTGCATTGGAAAAGGGTGCGATACAGGAAACAGATACATTTGTATGCGATGGATCGCAGACTTTTGGAGATACTATGATCAAGTGTGCGGTTTATCCGAGCGCACATGGCACAGAGACACTGGGAGAGGTAATTGCAAACTCCTGTAATGATGCAATGATGCAGATTGGTGCCAAGATGGGAGCTACTCAGTTTATCAAAGCACAGAGTCTGTTTAATTTCGGAACAAGGACAGGGATTGACCTGCCGAATGAAGGCGCAGGTATTATCCATACTAAGGACAGTATGGGGGAAACAGAACTTGCATGTTCTGCTTTTGGACAGGGTTTTACCTGTACCATGATCCAGGAAATCAATGCGATGAGTTCCGTTATCAATGGCGGATATTATTATCAGCCGCATCTTGTGACAAAGGTTCTTGACAGTAATGGTGGAACTATAAAAACAATCTCGCCGATACTTCTGAAGCAGACGATTTCCTCCAGGATTTCCAGTGATATCAGAAGCTATATGGCATTGAGTGTACAGCAGGGTACCAGCCGTCATTCCAAAGTGCAGGGTTACAGTTCAGGCGGTAAAACAGGTACAGCGGAGAAATACCCGCGAGGAAACGGAAAATATCTGGTTTCTTTTATTGGATTTGCTCCTGTAGATGACCCGGCTGTGGTAATTTATGTAGTTGTAGATGAACCGAATGTAGAGGATCAGGCAAACAGTACTTATCCGCAGTATATTGCACAGGGAATCCTTTCGGAGCTTCTTCCGTATCTGAATGTAGTGCCGGATGAATCTGAAGATGGAACAGTGCCGGAGACAGAATTGTGGGAAGGGTTTAAGGGACATTTAAAGAGTACTTCCATATCGGACAGTGAACTTGACAGTGACGGTAATCTGGTGGATGCAGATGGCAATCTGATAGACTGGGATGGAAACCGGATTGATGAAAACGGATATCTGCTGGATGCCAATGGAGATCACATATTGGATGAGGAAGGCAATTATAAGATGTCTACAAATCTTGTCAGTGCTTCGGGAAGTACGGATGCAGATTCTTCAGGAGATGCAGTATCCAATCCTGATGCACCTGCACCTCTGGAGGATGATGAAGCTGAGACGACTGAGGATAATGACGAAGAGACAGACGGTATTACCAATGAAGAAGCAGGTCTGGAATAAAAACGTATAGTTATAGCTCCGCAGAGAATGGTCATATATTGTTATGACAATCTCTGCGGAGCTTTTTTTATGAAAAAAAATATGACGTTTCACAAGAGAAAAATATGGGTGGTATTACTCTGCTGTATTTTAATGATGACAGGCCTTATCGGAAGACTGGTATATCTTATGTGTTTCAGATCAGACTATTATTATAAGAAAGCAAAAGAACTTCACGAAAGAGAGAGAGAGATCAAAGCGGCCAGAGGAGAGATTCTGGATGCAAAGGGAAAAGTTCTGGCATCAAACAGGACGGTATGTACAATCTCTGTGATCCACAGTCAGATTAAAGAACCTGAAAAAGTAATCGCCCTGCTGTCTGAAAAACTGAAAATAGATGAGGCAGAAGTGAGAAAAAGAGTGGAGAAAATCTCTTCCATAGAAATAGTAAAGACAAATGTGGAAAAAAGTACAGGTGATGAGATAAGAGAGTGCAGTCTGGCAGGGGTGAAAGTTGATGAGGATTATAAGCGTTACTATCCATGTGGAAGTCTGGCTTCAAAAGTCATTGGCTTTACGGGAGGTGATAATCAGGGAATTATCGGTCTGGAAGTGAAATATGAAGAAATCCTGAGGGGACAGCCGGGTAAAATCCTGACAACAACAGATGCCAGGGGTGTGGAAATTGATAAATTGGGTGAGACAAGGGAAAAACCGATAGAGGGGAAAAGCCTGATGATCAGCCTTGATGTAAATATTCAGGAATTTGCGCAGCAGTCAGCTTTGAAAGTAATGGAGGAAAAGCAGGCAGAACGTGTATCTATCCTGCTGATGAATCCACAGAACGGCGAAATATATGCATGTGTCAATGTGCCGGAATTTGACCTGAATGATCCTTTTACCCTGACAGATGATCTGAATATGCAGTTAAATGAATCCGGGATAACAATACCGTCGGAAGATCACAATGAACAAAGTGAACTGGCAGTGCAGACAGCATCAGGAAAAACAAATACAGAAAGAAAGCAGGAATTACTGAATCAGATGTGGAGAAATCCCTGTCTGAATGATACTTATGAACCGGGCTCTACATTTAAAATCATCACCATGGCAGCCGGACTGGAGGCTGGTGTTGTTTCACCTGGGGACCGTTTTTATTGTCCCGGATATAAAGTGGTGGAGGATCGCAGAATCCACTGTGCAAAAAGAACAGGACATGGATCCCAGAATTTTGTGGAAGGTGCACAGAATTCCTGTAACCCTGTGTTTATAGAGGTGGGGCTTCGCCTTGGGGTAGAACGTTATTATAAGTATTTCAGACAGTTTGGACTTCTGGATAAAACCGGGACAGATCTTCCGGGAGAGGCAGGAACTATTATGCATCAGAAGAAAAATATGGGAGAAGTGGAACTGGCAACGGTTTCTTTTGGACAGTCTTTTCAGATTACGCCTGTTCAGCTGGCTGCAACAGTAAGTTCACTTATAAACGGAGGCAGACGGGTGACACCGCATTTTGGAGTCGCAGTGTTAAATCCTGACAGAACAGAGGGTGAGAAACTGATTTTTCCGGTAAAAGAAGGAATTGTCTCTGAAGAGACTTCGAAGGAAATAAGAGAAATCCTGGAAACAGTAGTATCTCAGGGCTCCGGAAAAAATGCAAAAATTGAAGGATATGCCATCGGTGGGAAAACTGCCACTTCTCAGACACTGCCAAGAAGTGCAAATCGTTATATTTCCTCTTTTTTGGGATTTGCACCTGCAGAAGATCCGCAGATACTGGGACTGTGTATTATTCATGATCCGAAAGGAATCTATTATGGAGGGACAGTAGCTGCACCTGTGATACGTGGTATTTTTGAGAATATCCTGCCATATCTTGGAATTGAAAAAAGTGATGTTTCTGATTTTTCTGCAGAAGGCAATTAGGGAAATTCCGCAGGCAGGGTTGATAAATAAGCAAAAAAGCCTTATACTAAAAGAAATCTGAAAGTAAAAAACTTTCAGGAAAAAACGAAAGAATGAATGAGGTGTAAGATGGAATTTCAAGTTGTAATCCCTGTGCTGATTTCTTTTGCAATCAGCGTTGTATTAGGACCGGTCATCATTCCTTTTCTTCGGAGACTGAAGATGGGCCAGACAGAAAGAACAGAGGGCGTACAGTCCCATTTAAAGAAAGCAGGAACACCTACAATGGGTGGAGTGATCTTTCTGATCGCCACAGCGATAACTGCATTATTTTATGTAGGGGATTATCCGAAGATCATTCCGGTACTGTTCCTGACTCTTGGATTTGGAATTATCGGATTTCTGGATGATTATCTGAAGGTTGTGCTGAAACGCTCAGACGGACTGCTGCCATGGCAGAAATTTTTACTTCAGGTAGTTCTGACTGCGATTTTTGTATTTTATATTGTTAAGTATACAGATATCTCACTGACTATGAGAATCCCATTCTGGAGCGGACATTTCCTGAATCTTGGATGGCTGGCAGTTCCGGTTCTTTTCTTTGCTGTGATCGGTACTGTGAATGGAGTTAATTTTACGGATGGTCTGGATGGTCTTGCTTCCAGTGTGACTCTGATCGTTGCAGTATTTTTTACAGTAGTTTCTATTGGAATGAAATCGGGGATCGAGCCGATCACAGGTGCAGTTGTGGGAGGTCTGATGGGATTTCTGTTGTTTAATGTATATCCGGCAAAAGTGTTTATGGGAGACACAGGTTCTCTGGCACTGGGTGGTTTTGTTGCAGGTACGGCTTATGTGATGCAGATGCCGTTATTTATCCTGATCGTGGGTCTGATCTATCTGATCGAAGTACTTTCCGTTATCATTCAGGTAACTTATTTCAAGGCAACACATGGAAAGCGTATTTTTAAGATGGCACCGATCCATCATCATTTTGAGTTATGCGGATGGTCTGAAACACGTGTAGTTGCGGTATTCTCAGTTATTACAGCGGTTATGTGTATGGTCGCACTGCTGGCACTGTAAGATTTTGGCTAAGCAGATTTCAGCGTTATGCTGATAAAAGGGAGGAAAATTATTATGGAATTACAGGGAAAAAAGGTACTTGTATTCGGTTCCGGAAAAAGCGGAATCGGAGCATCTGACCTTCTGGCAAAGGTAGGAGCATTTCCGGTTATCTATGACGGAAATGCCGAAACAGATAAAGACGCAGTTGTACATAAAACAGATGGGACATATCCGGTCACTGTATATGCAGGAGAACTTCCGAAAGAAGTACAGGACAGTCTTGATCTGGTAGTTTTAAGCCCCGGAGTGCCGACAGATCTTCCACTTGTAAAGAGTTTTTATGAGCAGGGGCTTCCGGTATGGGGAGAGGTGGAACTGGCATACAGAGTAGGTGACGGTGAAGTGCTTGCCATCACAGGAACAAACGGAAAAACTACTACAACAGCACTTCTTGGAAAAATTATGCAGGATGCACGTGAGTCTGTTTTTGTAGTCGGCAATATCGGAACCCCATATACTTCCAAAGCACTGGAGATGAAGCCAAACTCTGTAACTGTTGCAGAAATCAGCAGTTTTCAGCTGGAAACGATTGATGAGTTTGCACCAAAGGTATCTGCAATCCTGAATATTACAGAGGACCATCTGAACCGTCATCATACAATGGAAGAGTATATACGTGTGAAAGAACTGATCACTGAGAATCAGGGTACAGAAGATGTATGCGTGCTGAATTATGAAGATGAGGTTCTGCGTGAGTTTGGAAAACATCTGACTCCACGAGTGGTATATTTCTCCAGCGGACGTAAACTGGATGAGGGAATTTATCTGGATGGAAATAAAATCATCCTGAAGGACGGAGAAAAAGAAATCGAAGTAGTTAAGACAGAAGATCTGAAGCTTCTTGGAAAACACAATTTTGAGAACGTTATGGCCGCAGTTGCAATGGCTTACTACGATGGAGTATCCTTGGACAGCATCCGTAAGAGCATCTGTGAATTTACAGCTGTTGCACACAGAATCGAATATGTGACAGAGAAAAAAGGCGTTGTATATTATAATGATTCCAAAGGAACTAACCCGGATGCGGCAATTAAAGGAATCCAGGCAATGAACCGTCCGACACTTCTGATCGGCGGCGGTTATGATAAACAGTCCGGTTATGATGAATGGATTGAGGCATTTGACGGAAAGGTACGTTATTTGGTGCTGATCGGTCAGACAAAGGAGAAAATCAAAGAAGCTGCTGAGAAACATGGTTTCCATGACATCATCCTCTGCGAAGATCTGAAAGAGGCAGTAAAGGTATGTGAGGAGAAAGCACAGCCTGGAGATGCTGTTTTGCTTTCTCCCGCATGTGCAAGCTGGGGACAGTTTGATAACTATGAACAGCGTGGAGATATGTTCAAGGAATATGTAAGAAATCTGTAGAATATCTATAAGTAAGAATTATAGCTGTCCGGCAGAGAAAGACGAAGCTGCAGTGACCGGCTATAGATAATTTTGCGGAGAAACAGATGGCGCGAAAAAGAGCGACAGATTTATCAAAAACAGATATGACGATGCTGGTACTGATAGTACTGCTTGTGATTTTTGGCCTGGCAGTATTATTCAGTTCCAGTGAATATAATGGCAGAGTACGTTTCGGCGACTCTGCCTGTTATTTTAAGAAACAGTTATTTGCCACAGCATTGGGTATGGGAGTGATGTATATGGTTTCTTCCATTGATTATCATTTTTTTCTGAGGCTGGGACCGGTGGCATATCTGATTTCAATGTTTTTGTCCGGCGCAGTACTTTTTGTAGGTCAGGAGATCAACGGCTCAAAAAGATGGCTGAATCTTGGACCTTTATCTTTTCAGCCTTCAGAGTTTGCGAAAGTTGCTGTAATCCTTTTTCTTGCATGGCAGATCGAGCGTACAAAAAAAGCAACCAGGGGCTTTGGATTTATGTGCAGGACAATATTGACCCTGCTGCCGATCATTGGTCTTGTAGGTTCAAATAATCTGAGTACAGCAATCATTATTCTGGGTATCGGTGGAATTCTGATTTTTGTATCCAATCCGGGATATCTGGAATTTATCGGGCTTGGCAGCGCAGGTGCAGGTTTCATAGCTGTTTTTCTTGCTGCAGAGAGTTATCGTCTGGAACGTCTTGCAATCTGGAGAAATCCGGAGAAATATGAAAAAGGATTTCAGACGATCCAGGGATTGTATGCCATCGGTAGCGGCGGAATATTCGGCAGAGGATTTGGAAACAGTCTGCAGAAACTTGGATTTGTTCCGGAAGCGCAGAATGATATGATTTTTTCGATTATATGTGAGGAAATGGGAGCAGCCGGAGCTATCTTTCTGATTTTTCTGTTTACAATGCTTCTGTGGCGGCTGGGTGTGGCTGCCATGCATGCAAAAGATTTGGCCGGAGCTCTTATCTGTTGTGGAATTATGGGGCATCTGGCTCTTCAGGTTATTTTGAATATTGCAGTGGTGACCAATACAATCCCCAATACAGGCATTACGCTGCCTTTTATCAGCTATGGAGGAACTTCGGCAGTGTTTCTTCTTGGGGAAATGGGACTTGCGATGAATGTTGGGAAATGTGACAGGATAAATTGAATTACAGGTTTCAGAATGGCGTAACATATAATAGAAAAAGCCATAAACTGTAAAGTAAGAGACTCTTTGGGAGCAAAAGGTTGGATGAAATCCATGTGACAGGTAAAGCATCTCTCAGCGGGGAGATTTTTATACAGGGATCTAAAAATGCAGCACTTCCAATGATAGCCGCATCTCTGATGCACAGAGGACTAAGCATTCTGAGGGGATGTCCCAGAATTTCAGATGTTTTTTGTATGGAAGAGATTTTGAAAAGTCTTGGTGCAGTGACCTGGTGGGACGATCACGATCTTTATCTGGATTGTTCCTGCGCAGACGGAACAGAAATTCCTGCAGTCTATACAGGCAGAATGCGTTCTTCGATCATTCTGGCAGGTGCGGTGCTTGCAAGAAACAGAAAATGCAGGATAGGGTATCCGGGCGGATGTACGATCGGGAAAAGACCAATAGATTTCCATCTTATGGCACTGAGAGCACTTGGCGCGGATGTCCGGGAAAATGTATCAGGCCTGGATGGAGAATGTGTCAGATTTGAAGGGCAGGATATTGTGTTTCCGAAATCGAGTGTGGGAGCTGCTCAACAGGCAATACTGGCAGCAGTTCTTGCAAAAGGTGTAACACATCTTTATAATTGTGCGAAAGAACCGGAGGTTTTCTGGCTCTGCAGATATCTGAAAACAATGGGAGCACTGATAGAAGGAGAAGAAACCGGTGAAATTACGATCAGAGGAGTGGATGAACTGAAAGGCGGAGACTACCGTATTCCTCCGGATCGTATTGTTGCAGGTACCTATCTGTGTGCGGCTGCGGCAGCAAGAAGTAAGATTATTCTTCATGATGTACCTGTGGAGGAGTTGCAGTCGTTTATGGAAGTATATCGGAAAATAGGTGGACAATATCAAGTAAATGGTGGTACACTAGAGGTCAATGGAAAGAATGCTGTCAGACCGGCTGTTTTAGTAGAAACAGAAATTTATCCGGGTTTTCCCACAGATCTGCAGGCTCCGTTGATGGCAGTACTGACAGGTGCGCAGGGACAGAGTACCATACGGGAAAATATTTTTGACCGGAGATTTGGCAGTGCTTTTCAGATGAAAAAAATGGGCGCAGATATTTCCGTAAGCGGAAACCAGGCAATCATAAGAGGGGGAAAAACTCTTAAGGGAACACAAGTACAGGCAGGAGATCTCAGAGGTGGTGCAGCCCTGCTCATTGCCGCACTTATGGCAGAGGGAGAAACCTGTGTTACAGGAGCCGGGTTTATCAGCAGGGGCTATGAGCATATCTGTGAAGATTTACGGACTTTGGGCTGCAGAATATGGCAGCCGGGGACAGAGGATTTGAGGATTTATGAGAGAAAGTAATTATGGGAAAAGACCTCCTATGAGCAAAAGGACGAAGAAGATGCTGGCAGGTATGATAGGCGCCGGAGTTATGGTCGCTGTGATAGTATTTTTTTCCTATTATAAAGTAGATACTGTTGAGGTGAGGGGAACTTCCCATTATACAGATGAAGAAGTAAAGAATATGGTGCTTCGGGGACCGATGGCTTCCAATTCGGTCCTTGCACCACTGCTCTACAGCACTACAAATACAGAGGACATTGCATATGTAGATGCATTTAAAGTTACCCAGCTGAACCGAAATACCATCTGTATCAGCGTAAAAGAGAAAAAAACAGTCGGATGCATCCGATATCTTGACAGTTACATTTATTTTGACAGAAATGGCATTTTTGTGGAGGGTTCTCAGAACAGAGATGAGACGGTTCCGTATTTTGACGGAATTCAGGTGAACAGCATCGTGATGGATGAGAAACTGGATATTAAAGGAGATACTGTACTGAATACAGCTGTAGCATTGTCTACAATCTTTCAGAAAAATGATATGATCCCCGATCATATCCAGTTTGACAGCAGCTATTCTATCAGCCTCATCTATGGGGATATAACTGTTCAGCTTGGAAAAGATGCTGATCTGGAAGAGAAGATGAACCGAGTGATAGCGATTCTGCCCAAAATTCAGGGAAAAAAAGGTATTCTTCATATGGAGAGTGTGGCTACGGAGTCCAATACCTTTGAAGAAGAACTGGAACAGGAAGAAGTTACTGCTGAGAATTGGAATGGCGGTTATGATGAAGATGGCAATTATACCGGAGACGGCGAGTATGACGAGGATGGTAATTATGTAGGTGCAAAACCGAAGACTGCTCTTGAGGAAGCAATTGAGAACTGGAATGGCGGTTATGATGAGGAAGGGGATTATACCGGAGCAGGTGAGTATGACGAATCCGGTAATTATGTGGGACCGAAGCCTACACAGGAATCTCTGGATGCGGCATCTGATGAGTCGGGAGATGGTTCAGGAGATGAAAGCTTTGCAGATGACCAGAGTTCTGAAACTTCAGAAGATGGAGAAAGTGATTCATCATATGACGACGGAAACTCAGATGATTCAGATGGATATGGTGATTATACAGAAGATAACAGTGATTATCAGGGGGATGATTCTGAGGGATATTGATAGTATATGGAAACTTTGAGATCAGAGAAGGCTCCGTACACTGATACAACATATTTATCGGAATTGCCGAAAAAGAGTGAAAAAAGTATAAAAAAACAAAATTAATGGTTGATTAATTCTCAAAAAAAATATATGATATATCTATATGTAACTTTGATATAAATCACTGAAAAGGATATCAGGTATAAATAAAGGAGGAAGTACGTTGTTAGAGATTATGTCAAACGAGGCTGAATCATCTGCCAAGATCATAGTGATCGGTGTAGGTGGAGCCGGAAATAATGCAGTAAACAGAATGGTGGAAGAGGCCATCGGCGGAGTAGAGTTTGTAGGTGTTAATACTGATAAGCAGGCTTTAACTCTGTGCAAAGCTCCAACTGTACTTCAGATTGGCGAGAAGATTACCAAAGGTCTTGGTGCAGGAGCCCAGCCTGAGGTTGGACAGAAAGCAGCAGAGGAGAGCATTGAAGAAGTAAAACAGTTAATGGAAGGTGCGGATATGGTATTCGTTACCTGTGGTATGGGAGGCGGAACCGGAACCGGAGCTGCACCTGTTATCGCAGCAGCAGCGAAAGAAATGGGTATCCTTACAGTTGGCGTTGTTACAAAACCTTTCCGTTTTGAAGCAAGAACTCGTATGAATAATGCACTTGCAGGCATTGAGAATCTGAAGAAAGCAGTGGATACATTAATCGTTATCCCGAATGATAAATTACTGGAAGTTGTAGATCGCAGAACAACCATGCCGGAAGCTCTGAAGAAGGCTGATGAAGTTCTGCAGCAGGCAGTACAGGGCATTACAGACCTGATCAATCTGCCGGCTCTGATTAACCTTGACTTTGCAGACGTTCAGACTGTAATGACAGACAAGGGAATTGCCCATATCGGTATCGGTGAAGCAAGAGGAGACGACAAAGCTATGGAAGCTGTACAGCAGGCCGTATCTTCTCCACTTCTTGAGACAACCATCAAAGGTGCTACACATGTTATCATTAATATTTCCGGAGATATTTCTCTTATGGATGCCAATGATGCCGCAAGCTATGTACAGGAGCTTACAGGTGAGGAAGCAAACATCATCTTTGGTGCCATGTATGATGATACAGTTGCTGACTACTGCAGAATCACAGTGATTGCAACAGGTCTGAATGATGATAACCTTCAGCAGACCCCTTTCGGAAAAAGAAGCACAGCTTCTTCCTTTGGTGCAAGAAGACCTTCTTCCACAGCAACGACAGGTACAGCAACAGCCGGAACTGCAGCAGGAAGCGGTATGAACATGCCTAGCTTCAGCCTTCCAACTATGAATGCCACACCATTTGGAGCATCTAAGACTCCGTCAAGCACTGTTCAGAAGAAGGATATCCAGATTCCGGATTTCTTAAGAAACAGATAGGATTATCTGTTTTGCAGTGAAATAATTTACAGACAGACAAAAGAGACATATTCCATATAGATGGACATGTCTCTTTTTTTGACCAGATCAGGGAAGTTCATTATCCCTGATATACGGGTGAAAATCCTGTTGCCATGGTGTTGATATTATGCGCCACAATGGCACTGGAAGGTGTCACATCTTGTATCGGAAGATGCATGTGCATTAGAGCCGTCTACCTGAATGGAGGATGCTGTACATTTGCAGTTATCATTATAGGTACAGTTATGGGCTTTGCAGTCGATCTGGATTTTGTCGCAGCCACAGTCATCTGTATAGCTGTCTTTCATGGAACTGCCGGTTCTCTCTCGGAAACTGCCGCAGCTTGTCTCATTTGCAGAAGTAGCATTTTCGCCTGTCACGTCAATATCACCCTTTGAACAGAGCTGCTCTTTGTTGTAAACACAGGTCATTGCTGAACATTTAAGAATTGTCATAGAGTTACCCTCCTGAAAAAATCTGAGATAACTATTCAATACTGCTGTAGTGCAAGAGTACTGAACAGTTACATTGAATAAGTTTCGGAGATAGGATGTGCAGTTTGAGAGAAAATATACATGAGATCGTTACTGTTCACTCCGTTCACAGTAACGTAGCCAAAATTCATTCCAGATTGCCTGCGGCAATGGAATTTTGGCTTGTATGTCTCGGGATTTTGGCATATTCATGCCAAAACACCTCGCGGAATAGTGGTGTGTGAACAGTAACATGAGATCTAAAAAAATAAAGAAAATGTAAAAAGTACTTGACATAGCAGACTGAACATGGTATCTTATACAAGTACGTAAGAAAACAAAGCAGAGTTCCACTCTCACCTCAGCGCATTTAGTTTAGCGGCTTGGGTTTATATTGCACAGAGAAGGCTGATATTTAAGGTTGGTAGGAATAAGGAGATTGTTCCCCAGATTAAGAAGAAAAGATATCAGTAGTGTGATAGCGGAGTGTGGATTTTGTCCACGCTTTTTTTATGTAAATGAGGGCGACGAGAAGTCATTAGAATCTATCTAACAGGTATGGAGGTGCACTACAATTAGCAATTTAATGATTAACGAACAGATCAGAGACAAAGAGGTACGCTTAATCGGTTCGGACGGAGAACAGCTTGGAATCATGTCCGCGAAAGAAGCAATGTTCAAAGCTCAGGAGGCAGGGCTTGACCTGGTAAAAATTGCCCCGCAGGCGAAACCGCCGGTATGTAAGATCATCGATTATGGTAAATACCGTTATGAGCTTGCAAGAAAAGAAAAAGAAGCCAAGAAGAAGCAGAAGACCATCGATGTCAAAGAAGTGCGACTTTCTCCAAACATTGATACCAATGACCTGAATACGAAAGTCAACGCCGCCAGAAAGTTCCTCTCCAAGGGTGACAGAGTAAAGGTAACATTACGTTTCCGCGGAAGAGAAATGGCACATATGGCAAGCAGCAGACATGTGCTTGATGATTTTGCAAAGCAGCTTGCAGATGTGGCAACAGTGGAGAAGGCACCGAAGGTTGAAGGCAGAAGCATGACCATGTTTTTAACGGAAAAACGTTAAATATAATAGAGATACAGTTTAAGGAGGAATTAACAATGCCAAAAATTAAAACTTGCAGAGCAGCAGCAAAGCGTTTCAAAAAAACAGGTACAGGAAAATTAGTAAGAAATAAAGCTTATAAGAGCCATATCTTAACAAAGAAATCTCAGAAAAGAAAAAGAAATCTGAGAAAATCTACTGTTGTTGATGCTACTAATGTTAAGAGCATGAAGAAAGCATTACCATATTTATAAGAAGCATTTATTCATTGAAGATAGACAAACAGGAGGAAATTTAAGAAATGGCAAGAATTAAAGGCGGATTAAACGCAAAGAAAAAACATAATCGTACATTAAAACTGGCAAAAGGCTACAGAGGAGCCCGTTCCAAACAGTATAGAGTTGCTAAACAGTCTGTAATGAGAGCACTTGCTAGCTCCTATGCAGGAAGAAAGCAGAAAAAACGTCAGTTCAGACAGCTCTGGATCGCTCGTATCAACGCAGCAGCAAGAATGAACGGATTATCCTACAGCAAACTGATGCACGGACTGAAAGTTGCAAACATCGACATCAACAGAAAGATGCTTGCTGAACTTGCAGTAAACGATGCAGAAGGATTTACAGCACTTGCTGAGATTGCTAAAAAAGCAATTGCATAATTGTCGGTTTTAGAGAGACATAAGATTTGATAAATTAAATCAGAATTTTGAGGTACACATAGAAATTGTTACGGTTTCTGTGTGTACCTTTTTTAATGTATTTTTCGATGAATGGGATAAAATTGCGTGTGCGGTACGGTCAAGTGTCCATGAAAGACGGAAAAATCTTAAATTTCCATAAAGTTTTTCTTGCATGGTCAAATATATGGTGATATAATTCAAAACAGCAACATATTAAAGTGTCAGTGGAAGCCAAAGCCGGCTGGGAACCCAGTTGGCTTTTTGTTACTTTTCAGTTCCTCTACATAATAAATGAACTTGCGGAATCTGGTGAAAATGATATACCGGGTGGAATGAATGGTAACGGAAGCTAATCTTATGAGCCGTAAGAGGGACGAAAGGACTGACAAAATATAAGGAGGATTTATTATGAAAAACCTGAAAAAAATCATCAGTGTTACTGCGGCAGCAGCAATGGTAATGTCAACAGTTGCACCTGTATCTGTATTTGCAGACGATGCTACATTTAAGATCGGTGGAATCGGACCTGTAACCGGAGCAGCAGCAATCTATGGACAGGCTGTAAAGAATGCAACAGAGCTTGCAATCAATGAAGTAAACGAAGACGGCGGAATCAACGGATATCAGGTAGAGTTCAAATTTGAAGATGATGAAAACGATGCTGAGAAAACCCTGAACGCTTACAACGCATTAAAAGACTGGGGAATGAACGTCCTGGTTGGTACAGTTACTTCCACACCTTGTGTAGCTGTAGCAAATGAAACAGCAGCAGACAATATGTTCCAGCTTACTCCATCCGGATCTGCAACAGAGTGTGTTGCTAATCCGAACGTATTCCGTGTATGCTTCTCTGACCCGAACCAGGGTACTGCAGCAGCTCAGTACATTGGAGAGCATAAACTTGCTACAAAAGTAGCTATTATCTACGATAGCTCTGATGTATATTCATCAGGTATCACACAGAACTTCACAGCAGAAGCAGCTAATCAGGGTATTGAAATCGTATCTTCCGAAGCATTTACTGCTGATAACAATAAAGACTTCTCCGTACAGCTTCAGAAAGCAAAAGACGGTGGTGCTGAATTAGTATTCCTTCCGATTTATTATACAGAAGCTTCCCTGATCCTTGCACAGGCAGACAGCATGGGATTTGAAACTAAATTCTTCGGATGCGACGGTATGGACGGTATCCTTGGTGTAGAAAACTTTGATACATCTCTTGCAGAGGGGCTGATGCTTCTTACACCATTTGCAGCAGATTCTACAGATGAGAAAACCCAGAACTTTGTAAAAGCATACAAAGATGCTTACAAAGACACACCAAACCAGTTCGCAGCAGATGCTTATGATGCAGTATACGCAGTCAAAGCAGCAGCAGAAAAAGAAGATGTAAAAGCAGACATGGATGTTGCAGATATCTGTGCAGCACTTGAAAAAGGCATGACCGAGATCACACTTGAAGGTGTTACAGGTGACGAGATCACATGGACAGAAGACGGTGAGCCGAACAAAGCTCCGAAAGCTGTAGAAATCAAAGATGGTGCTTACGCAGCAATGGAATAATGAAATTGAAATAACTGAAAAGATTTCATAAGAAATAAAATGCGATTGTTCCTGGAGTGGACAATGGTTGCATGCCAACGGGGCTGTCTGAATTATGCAGACAGCCCTGTTGCCTAATACGTTATTACATTAATGCGTTAATGACAGATTTACTTTTGGCAAAATAAACAAGACAGATTTCGCTAAAGGCAAATCTGCCAGTTTTACACACAATAAAATTATTTAAATATAAGAAAGGAAAGACTTCTATGAGTAGTTTTATATCATATCTTATCAGTGGTATCAGCCTCGGAAGTGTATATGCGATCATCGCCCTTGGTTATACCATGGTATACGGAATCGCTAAAATGCTGAACTTCGCTCATGGAGATGTTATCATGGTCGGCTCTTATGTAGTTTATGTCGCAGTCAGCGGCATGGGATTAAATCCGATTTTAGCCATCCTGCTGTCCATTATCATCTGTACACTCATGGGCGTTGTGATCGAAGGCGTTGCGTATCGACCACTGCGTAATGCAGCTTCACCTCTGGCTGTTCTGATCACAGCAATTGGTGTCAGCTACCTGCTTCAGAACGTGGCCCTTCTGATCTGGGGAGCAGATACCAAATCATTCAGTAACGTGATCAGTCTTCCATCCCTGAAACTTGCAGGTGGTTCTATCGTGATCACTGGTGTAACCATCGTAACCATTATCGGTGGTATCCTGATCATGGCAGGTCTGATGCTCTTTATCAGCAAGACAAAAACAGGGCAGGCAATGCTTGCCGTATCTGAGGATAAAGGCGCTGCCCAGTTAATGGGTATTAACGTAAACAAAACAATCTCCATTACTTTTGCAATCGGTTCCGGACTTGCAGCAATCGCAGGTGTGCTTCTCTGCTCTGCATACCCGTCTTTGACACCATATACAGGTGCTATGCCTGGTATCAAAGCATTCGTTGCAGCTGTATTTGGCGGTATCGGATCTATCCCGGGAGCCTTTATCGGAGGTGTTGTTCTGGGTATCCTGGAGATTTTTGGTAAAGCTTATATCTCTTCACAGATGGCTGATGCCATTGTATTCGGTGTTCTGATCGTAGTTCTGGTTGTGAAACCTACCGGTATTCTTGGTAAGAACATTCAGGAGAAAGTGTGAGGTGGCAGACATGGAAAAGAAGAAATTAAACAAAACAACAAAAAGCAATCTCATTACATACGGAATGGTTCTTGCAGCATATCTGATCGTACAGGGAATGATAGCAGGGAATCTGCTTTCCAACCTGATGCAGGGTCTTCTGGTGCCTCTTTGTGTATATATTATCCTGGCTCTTTCCCTGAACCTGACGGTTGGTATTCTGGGTGAGTTAAGTCTTGGACATGCCGGATTTATGTGTATCGGTGCTTTCACCAGTGCAGCATTTACAAAGGCAACTATGGATACATTTACAAATGCAGGACTTCGTTTCTTCGTTGCTCTGATCATCGGAGCTGTATGTGCAGGTATCTTTGGATTCCTGATCGGTATTCCTGTACTTCGTCTGAAAGGTGACTACCTTGCTATCGTAACACTGGCATTTGGTGAGATCATTAAGAATATCATCAATGTGCTTTATGTAGGAATTGACAGCAACGGAATCCATTTTTCCATGAAAGACCAGATGTCTCTTGGAATGGAGCCTGGTGGAAAAATGATCATCAGTGGTGCCATGGGTATCACAGGTACACCGAGACAGTCAACCTTTACTATAGGTGTGATTCTGATTCTGGTTACTTTATTCGTAGTTCTGAACCTGATCAATTCCAGAGACGGACGTGCGATCATGGCAATCCGTGATAACCGTATTGCAGCGGAATCAATTGGTATTGATATCACAAAGTATAAACTGAAAGCATTTGCAATCTCAGCAGCATTAGCCGGTATCGGCGGTGTGCTTTATGCTCATAATCTTGCAACTTTAACAGCACTTCCGAAGAACTTCGGTTATAACATGTCTATCATGTTCCTGGTATTCGTAGTTCTCGGTGGAATTGGAAATATGCGTGGTTCTATTATTGCGGCAGTGATTCTGAACCTTCTTCCTGAGCTTCTGCGTGGACTCAGTGATTACCGTATGCTGTTCTATGCAATCGTGCTGATCGTAATGATGCTGATCAACTGGGCACCTAAGGCAATCGAGATGAGAGAGCGTCTTTTCAGTAAATTTAAGAAAAAGGAGGCATAAGCTATGGCATTGCTGGAAGTAAATCATTTAAATATTTCATTCGGCGGTCTTCATGCAGTGGATGATTTCCATGTCTCCATCGAGAAAGGACAGCTTTATGGTCTGATCGGTCCGAATGGTGCCGGTAAGACTACAATCTTTAACCTTCTTACAGGTGTGTATAAGCCGGACGAGGGAATCATCAATCTGGACGGACAGGATATCACTGGAAAGAGTACCATTGATATCAACAAGGCGGGAATCGCCAGAACATTCCAGAATATCCGTCTGTTCCATCAGATGAGTGTGCTGGACAATGTAAAGGCAGGACTTCACAATCATGATAAATACAGCCTTTTTACAAGTATTGTACATACTCCGAAATACTTTAAGGTTGAGAAAACCATGAATGAGGAAGCAATGAAGCTTCTTAAAGTGTTTGATCTGGACAAAGAGGCAGATATCCTTGCATCCAACCTTCCTTATGGTAAACAGAGAAAGCTGGAGATTGCCAGAGCACTGGCAACAAAGCCGAAGCTTCTTCTTCTGGATGAGCCGGCTGCAGGTATGAACCCCAATGAAACTGAGGAACTGATGGATACCATTCGTTTTGTTCGTGATAACTTTGATATGACCATTCTTCTGATCGAGCATGATATGAAGCTGGTTTCAGGTATCTGTGAGGAGCTGACTGTACTGAACTTCGGTCATGTTCTGAGACAGGGCAAGACTTCAGATGTGCTCCATGATCCGGAAGTTATCAAGGCATATCTTGGAGAATAGGAGGAGAGACAGATGGCATTACTGGAAGTACAGGACATACAGGTTTATTATGGAATGATTCAGGCATTGAAGGGTGTTTCTTTCTCTGTAAATGAAGGTGAAGTTATTGCTCTGATCGGTGCCAATGGTGCCGGTAAGACTACTACCCTGCATACAGTGACAGGGCTTCTCCGGGCAAAATCAGGACATATTATTTATGACGGACAGGATATCACAAAGGTTCCGCCTCACAAGATCGTAACAATGGGTATGGCACATGTTCCGGAAGGAAGACGTGTGTTTGCAAATATGACTGTTCTTCAGAATCTGAAGATGGGTGCTTTTACAAGATCTGATAAAAATGAGATTGATGCGACTATTGAGAAAGTATATAAACGTTTTCCGCGTCTGAAGGAACGTCAGAATCAGACTGCAGGTACCTTAAGTGGTGGTGAGCAGCAGATGCTCGCCATGGGACGTGCGCTGATGAGCCAGCCGAAGATCATTCTGATGGACGAGCCGTCCATGGGCCTTTCACCGATCTTTGTAAATGAGATTTTTGATATCATTAAAGAGGTAAGTGAGAGTGGAACAACGGTTCTTCTGGTTGAGCAGAATGCGAAGAAGGCTCTTTCTATTGCTGATAGAGCTTATGTCCTTGAGACCGGAAGGATTACACTGGAAGGTAAGGCAAGTGATCTTCTTCATGATGAATCTGTTCAGAAAGCTTATCTTGGAGAGTAAACAGGAGGGATTTTATGGAGAATTTTGTAATTACCATTGCGAGACAGTATGGAAGCGGCGGACGTACAGTTGGCCAGATGCTGGCTAAGAGACTGGGAGTTCCTTTTTATGGTAAAGAGATCATTCAGATGGCTTCGGATGAGAGCGGTATTGATGTGAAGTTATTTGGTCAGGTTGAAGAAGGGACAAAAGTAAAAGCGTCACTGTTCAATAAGACCGGTCTTTATAAAGGGGCACTGATCGCACCGGATCAGAAGGGATTTATTTCTGATGAGAATATTTTTAATTATCAGGCAAAGGTTGTGAATGATCTGGCTGAGAAGGAGCCATGCGTGATCGTGGGACGATGCGTGAATTATGTGTTCAGAGACAGACCGAATACACTGAGAGTATTTATTCATGCACCATGGGAATTCCGTGTTGAGAAGTCCAGAGAGAAGATCAGCGGTGGTGATGAGGAAATTGAGAAGTTCCTTCGCAAAGATGATAAGAGAAAACAGGATTATTATCGTAAATTTGCAGGCGGGGACTGGAGTGATGCGACAAATTATGATCTGTGCCTGAATTCAGGAAAACTGGGATTTGAGAAGTGTGTGGATGCGATTCTGGCGCAGATGGAAGTTATGGGAATTAAATAAAAGGATGAAAAAAAGCAGTTTCTTTCGGAAGGGAAAGGGGCTGCTTTTTTCGTGGGTGGGGGGACGCGCAGACAAATAGTTTCTTTCGTGTGCGGTTTCGGATACTAAGATATTCTAAGGCATCAAAAATCTGCTAAAAGCATGAGAAGAAAAGTCTGGATTACTCGCTTGCGCTCAGACAAAGGACTTTTCTTCTCATAACGCGGATTTTTGATACCTAAGAATATCTAAGTATCCTGCAAATGCACACGAAAGAAACTATTTGTTTGCGCTGGTTATTGGACGTGGAAAAAGATGTATGTCTGGGGATTTTGCCGGAGGCAAAATGCCCTGCGAGGGAGTTGTAAGTGGTTATTTCTTGGGCGGGATAATAGAGGGGGAAAAGAAAAAGAGTATTATAAAAAATCGTATGTTCTTGCGAAGTATGTGGGGTGATGATATACTTATTTTTAATAGAGAGTAAGGTACTACATAGATGATGAATATGTATAAGGGAGATGAAGAAGGATATGACACCGGAAGAAAAAGCACGTTGTGTGATTGATGATAAGCTTTGTCAGTCTGGATGGGTGATACAGGATTTGAAAAGATTGAATCTTACAGCTTCTCTTGGTGTAGCGGTTCGTGAATTTCCTACCAGTACAGGTGAGGTTGACTATGCTTTATTTGTGGATGGAAAGCCAGTGGGAGTAGTTGAGGCGAAGCAATCCCAAGCAGGACAGTCAATTACTGATGTTGAGGTGCAGTCAGGGCGTTATGCAAATAGTACGTTCAAATGGGTTAAGAATGATTATACTATTCGGTTTGCGTATGAAGCAACAGATAAACTGATTCGTTTTACTGATTATAAGGATATTAAATATCGTTCCAGGACAGTGTTTTCTTTTCATCGGCCTGAGACATTATTTGATTTGATTCA
This sequence comes from Blautia wexlerae DSM 19850, assembly GCF_025148125.1. NCBI lineage: Bacteria > Bacillati > Bacillota > Clostridia > Lachnospirales > Lachnospiraceae > Blautia > Blautia wexlerae. The sequence continues at coordinate 3,632,476 of NZ_CP102267.1, read as the reverse complement.
GCAGCCAGATACGATTCGAAATAATATGAAGCAGTTTCCACTTTTAGATGTAAAGGGATTCAGAAAATGTCAAATTAATGCGATTAATAATCTGGATCAATCATTTGCGGATAATCGTCCAAGGGCACTAGTGCAGATGGCAACAGGGGCGGGAAAGACATTTACAGCAATTACATCGGCTTACCGATTGCTTAAATATGGAAAAATGAAACGTATTTTGTTTTTGGTGGATACCAAAGGATTAGGGGAACAGGCAGAGCGGGAATTTCTTGCGTATACACCAAATGATGACCCGAGGTCTTTTTCGCAGATATATGGTGTACGTAGATTAAAATCTTCGTATATGCCAAATGATGTTCAGATTTGTATTTCTACGATACAGAGAATGTACTCTATTCTTAAAGAAGAGGAATTGGATGAATCAGCAGAAGAAGCTCCGTTTGTTGAATATGTAACTGCTGAAAGCAAAGCTCCTAAAGAAGTAGCTTATAATGAGAAATATCCACCAGAGTTTTTTGATTGTATCATTGTGGATGAATGTCATCGTTCTATCTATAATGTCTGGAGTCAGGTGCTGACTTATTTTGATGCTTTTATTATTGGATTAACTGCAACACCTGATAACCGGACTTTTGCTTTCTTTAATGAAAATATAGTCAGTGAATATACGCGTGAACAGGCAATTATAGATGGTGTGAACGTAGGTGAAGATGTTTTTCTGATAGAAACGGAGGTTGGAAAAAATGGTGCACATCTGATGAAACAGATGATTGAATATCGTGATCGTTTATCCAGAGCTAAGCGATGGAGGCAAATGGATGAAGATGTGGATTATGTTCCGTCACAGTTGGATAAGAAAATTGTTAATCCAAGTCAGATACGTACAGTAATTCGATCTTTTAAAGAAAATGTGTTTACAACGTTATTTCCGCGTAGAAAAGAAGTGCCAAAAACATTGATTTTTGCGAAAACAGATAGCCATGCAGATGATATAGTGCAGATTGTACGTGAGGAGTTTGGCGAAGGAAATGATTTTTGTCGCAAAATAACTTATGCTGTAGATAATCCGGAATCTGTACTTAGTTCTTTTAGAAATGATTATAATCCACGTATTGCGGTCACTGTGGATATGATAGCAACTGGAACGGATGTTAAGCCAATCGAATGTCTGATTTTTATGAGAGATGTAAAAAGTAAGAATTATTTCGAACAGATGAAAGGCAGAGGAACTCGAGTACTTAGTAAAGAAGATTTGCAGAAAGTTACCCCGTCTGCTACGGAAAATAAAGATCATTTTGTTATTGTGGATGCAGTAGGGGTTACGAAGTCAAGAAAATCGGACACCAGACCTTTGGAGCGTAAACCTACAGTTAGTATGAAAGAACTTATGATGAATGTGGCATTGGGAGTGAAAGATAAAGATACTTTGACTTCTCTTGCAAATCGTGTGATTCGCCTGAATAGTCAAATGACACAGGCTGAGCGAGAACAGTTTAAAGAAAAAGTTGGAGCAACAGCAGGGTGCGTGGCTGAACGTTTATTGAATGCATTTGATGCAGATATTATTTTTGAGCAGGCTCAGAAGAATACAGGTGTATCTGAACCAACAGAAGAACAGATAAAGGTTGCGCAAAGAGAGCTGGTGCAGGCGGCTGTAGCACCATTTCACAATCCGGATATACGCGATTATATTGAAAATGTTCGTCGAAATCATGATCAAATTATTGACAGCGTTAATTTGGATTCGGTTATTTTTGCTGGATTTGATGTACAGCAGGAAAAGAATGTAAATAAGGTAATTTCCAGTTTTCATACATTTATTGAGGAAAATAAAGGTGAGATTGTTGCTCTGCGGATTATCTATGATGCGGCATATAAGGAACGCCCAATGGTCATTGAGAAACTGAAGGAGTTATATGAAAAACTGAAATCAGAAGGAATTACCGTTGAGCGTTTGTGGGATTGTTATGCTATAAAGCAGCCGGATAAGGTAAAAAGAAGCGCAATGACTCAGATTACAGATTTAATTTCAATTATTCGATTTGAGATGGGATATGCAGACACTTTGACGTCATTTGCGGATAAAGTGAATTACAATTTTATGCAATGGACGTTTAAGAAGAATGCCGGGCATATTCAGTTTACAGAAGAACAGATGGATTGGTTGCGTTTAATTAAAGACCATATTGTAGCTTCACTCAGTATTTTGCCGGAAGATTTGGAGTTGACACCGTTTGATCGGAAGGGTGGATTATTGGGATTTTATGATGCTTTTGGTGATGAATATGAAAAAATATTACAAGAAATGAATGAAGAATTGGTGGCATAAATGTATAAGAAAAAAGCATGGAAAGAAATTTTGACAATTGTAAGCGGTAAAAGTCAAAAAAGTGTTGAAACAATTAATGGAAAATATCTCATTTACGGAAGCGGGGGAATTATCGGACATGCAAATGAATATCTATGCCCTGCGAATACGGTTATTGTCGGAAGAAAGGGAACTATCGATCGTCCTATATATGTTACGGAACCATTTTGGAATATTGATACAGCTTTTGGTGTAGTTGCTGGCAAAGATTTAGTACCGAAGTTTCTGTATTTTTTTTGCCTTTCATATAACTTTAAAAAGCTTGATAAATCTACTGGTAGACCAAGCGTTTCAAAATCAGATTTGCTAAAAATTGAAATGCCAATCCCAACGATTAATGAACAACAGCGCATTGTTTCCCGAATAGAAGAACTCTTTTCAGAACTGGATAAAGGAGTGGAAACGTTGCAAACTATCAAACAACAGTTGGAGACGTATAGACAGGCGGTGCTAAAAGAGGCAATGTCAGTTTATGAGTGTCCAATAGCAAAAATTAGCGATGTTTGTAGTGATATCGTTGATTGCCCGCATTCAACGCCTAAATGGGTTGAGAGTGGATACTTATGCTTAAGAACGACAAATTTTAGACGCGGATTTTTAGATTTGACTGAGCCTAACTACGTTTCGCAAGATACGTTTAATAGTCGCAACAAACGTCTTGTTCCGAAAGCAGGAGATGTTTTGTATAGTCGCGAAGGGTCGATACTCGGAATTGCTTGCATTATGCCAGATGGAATTGAGCCCTGCCTTGGTCAGAGAATGATGCTTTTGCGAGCATCTAGTAAATTAAATAATAAATTTTTAATGTATTATCTCAATTCACCAATGGTGACGAATCACGTAATTACAACTAAAGGTGGTACGGGTTCTCCTCATATAAATGTTGGTGATATAAAACAATTTGATATTCCGTTCCCTAATATTGAACAGCAGAATTGTATTGTTGCATTAATTGAGGAAAAATTTTCTGTATGTGATAGTATTGAGCGGATGGTTGACAATGCCCTGGCAGAAGCAAATGTCATGCGACAGAGTATTTTGAAAAAAGCATTTAAAGGAGGATTCAGCGAATGAGTGAACAGAGTTCTGCTATCGTTTCAAAAGTATGGGGAATGTGCAATCCCCTTCGCGATGATGGTGTTTCTTATGGCGATTATCTGGAACAGCTAACCTATTTGATATTTTTAAAAATGTCTGATGAATATTCCAGACCACCATATAAAAGAGAAACCGGGATTCCGGAAGGATTTACCTGGGCAGATATGCATACGCTCAAGGGAACTGAACTGGAGGAACAGTATAAAGCAACTTTAGAAAAGCTGGGTGAACAGGGTGGTATCCTTGGTAAAATTTTCAAAGGTGCAACCAATAAAATCAGCAGTGCGGCTATTTTATATTGTGTTGTACAGATGATTGATAACGAGAGATGGGTGGCAATGTCCTCGGATGTCAAGGGCGAAATCTATGAGGGATTGTTACAAAAAAATGCTGAAGATATTAAAAGTGGTGCTGGGCAGTATTTTACTCCTCGTCCGCTAATACATGCTATGGTTGAATGTCTGCATCCGGAGCCGATGAAAACTATAGCAGATCCTTGTTGTGGATCCGGAGGATTTTTCCTAGCTGCACAGACATTTATTGCGAACCCGAAAAATTATGCTCTGGACAGAGAACAGAAAGAATTTCTGAAAAACGAAACCTTTTATGGGAATGAGATTGTTCCAGCTACTTATAAAACAGCCTTAATGAATCTATATCTACATAATATTGGTGACATTTATGGAAATGTGCCGATTGCATTGGGAGATGCATTGTTGATGGATCCTGGTTATCGCGTGGACTATGTGTTGACAAATCCACCTTTCGGTAAGAAGTCAGCTATCACTTTTACGAATGAGGAAGGCGAACAGGAGGAAGAAGATCTTGTTTATAATAGACAGGATTTTTGGACAACCAGTTCCAATAAACAGTTGAATTTTGTACAGCATATTAATACTATTCTGAAGGCAACTGGTAAAGCAGCAGTTGTGGTACCGGACAATGTACTGTTTGAGGGCGGCGCAGGTGAGATCATACGTAAGAAATTACTTGAAACAACAGATATGCATACAATTCTACGTCTGCCAACAGGTATTTTCTATAAACCAGGAGTAAAGGCAAATGTCATTTTCTTTGATAAACGTCCTGCCAGTGCCGAAATGCATACTAAGGAAGTATGGATATATGATTTCCGTACAAATATTCATTTTACATTAAAACAACATCCGATGACAGATGCAGATCTTGCAGATTTTGTAAAATGCTATAATCCTGAAAATCGCTATGAACGTACTGAAACATGGTCAGAGGATAATCCGGATGGACGTTGGCGCAGATTTGACGTGAAAGATATTTTGGAACGTGATAAGACCAGCCTTGATTTATTCTGGATTAAGGATAAATCGTTGGCTGATTTGGATAATTTACCAGATCCGGATGAACTTGCAGTAGATATTATTGAGAATCTGCAGAGTGCCTGGGAGAGCTTTCAGGAGTTACAGGCACAATTAAAAAAATAGTAAGTCAGATGTGAAGGGGTGTGTAAATGGCAAAAAGTTCATTAGAAAAAGCATTGGAAAAACATCAAAAAGAAATAGAACGTCAATTTAAAAAGAAAATTTATGCAGAGAAGAAATTAGCTAATAAGCAAAGGCAAGATTCAGAAAGACAAGCAAAAATAAATGCCAGAAGGGAAAGAGCTTCTTCTATTGTTGGTGGCCAGCCAACAGTAGGTGATATAAGAATTTTAGATAATTCTGCAGAGGAATTAGTATCATTGATATGCAAAGGATATTGTAGAAATGATTATAGAGTAACCAATAATGATATTGAAATTCCAGTATATTTAGAAAATGATTTAGCTTTAGAATTTGAAAAATTGAAACAATATGGTCTTATATCAAATTATGGATACTATATTTCTGGATGTTGGGAGATTACAATATTGCCTGGTTTGTTAACTTATTTTGAAAGGAAGGAGAGTGCTATTTTGCAAGAAAAACAAAATTATAATACGAATCATTTTTATGGTGATGTTACGGGAGTTCAGATTCAGCAAGGAACTGTTAACTCATCACAAACGCAGTCTATAACACAGGACTTTGACTATGGAGCAATTAGTGATATTCTTGAAAATATTAAAAAGTATGACAGCTTACTTGATGATGAATTTGGAGATAAAGCATCAGATTTAAGGGGAAAAATAGTAGAATTAGAGGAATTGATTGAAAAGCGTGAAAATCCTAGCAAGGTAAAAATATTGTTAGCTGAACTTAAAAATCTTGCAATAGGTGTAAGTGGTAGTTTAATAGCTTCTGGTATTGCAGCGCAAATTCCTCTGTTTTAGGGAGGTGTGTAGTTGAAAGGGATTGTAATTGAATTAGAGAAAGAAGCTCTGAATGAGCAAGCAAGTGTCGAATCATTGTTGCGCAAAGCGTATTTGGTAGCTAGAAAACTTAAATTGGAAGAATTCGAAGAGTGGATTAATAATGAGCAAAACGGGTATAAAGGGAATGCACTGGATTACAGAATGATTAATGGAGAATATAAGGCCTGGAATCCATACCGCGGTTGGATTCCGGTTATATTATCTCCTAAACTGGGAGAAGTTGCATCAAGAATTCCGTTGAATCAATCAGTTTCAGCGCTGCGGGAAATTTATACATCACATGAAAATAGTATACAATTTACACTTAATACTAAAATGAATGCGTTATTAAATCAATCAACAGATGGATTTGAAACACGGTTTGTTTTCGAAACATCTAGAAGTGAGATATATCGAATACTTAGTACAGTAAGGAATAAAATATTAGAGTGGGCGTTGTTTCTTGAGGAAAATGAAATTATTGGTGAAGGAATGACTTTTACAGATAAAGAAAAAAAGAAAGCACAAGAAATAAAAATAATTAATAATTATACAAATAATTTTTATTCGGATGTATCTGATATTGAAATGAAACAGGGATAATACCTAAATTTATAGTTATGTCAAGATCAATTGTGTATAAGATATTTTGAAAGGGACAAATTAGAAAATAATTGAAAAGGATCTAAAAAGGAGCCAAAAGGGAGCCAAAAGGGAGCCAATAAAAGTGGTAGGCTGCAAGAAAATAGAAGACGAGAGTCTGTTAGTAAAAGTTAGTTCTAAGACAGGGAGCATATGTCTCATAATGAGTCATACGCTCTTTTTTTATAAAAAATGATGACTGACGGAAATAATAATATTGTATCTAAATGAGATTGATTCAATAGAGAATAACAATAAAATGAAATAAAATATTACGTATATATGTTAAAAACAATGAATATACTGTATTATTTAAAATAAAAAGAAAATAAATATTGCACAAAAATAAAAAAGGTGATATTATATGTGTGAGATGGTGAAGGAAGGTTATGTTGATATGAAAATACAAGCTGTTTTAATTGATGGATTTAAGAATTTATCAAATGTAAGAATATCGTTTGATAATATTACAGCACTTGTTGCTCTAAATAATTTTGGAAAATCAAATGTACTTTCAGGTATTGATTTTGGATTGGATTTTATTAAGGCTTCTATAGAGGATAAAAAGGATATGATGTCTAATTCCAATCTTATTCCTATAAATTGTAATATGATTGGGAGAAATTACAAATATGAGATGGAAGTATCTACGGACATTAGTGGTGAGGAATACATTATTCAGTATGGGTACGAGTTTGAGTGGAAAGATAATGAGGATAAAGAACCTAGAATAGTATCAGAGTTTTTGAAAGTTAAACTGAATAAAAAAGGACAAAAGTTTACACAGTTAATTAATAGAACTGCTGATACAGCACTGTATAAAAGTTCAGAGACTGGAAGATGCTCATCTAAGATTAAAGTTGAAGAAGCTGAATTGATTGCTAATAAATTAAAAGCTTTTGACGAGCTATATTATGCTCAGATTATTACAAAGCTTAATGGAATGAAGATATATATGGAGAACAATCTGGATGCAAAGAGTTTTTATCAGCCAGATCCTATTATTCGAAAAGGTTTTGAGAATGAGATGATAAATGCAGATAATTTGCCACGAATTATTTATAACTTGAAAGAGCAGAATCCGGATAAATTTGAATTATTAAAGGATGTTTATTTTCAGTTATTTCCTGACATTGAGGATGTTATTGTTAAGCAATTCAAAATTAATGGCTTAACAAATAATGAGGAACTTACAGAAAATCTTCCGTTTGTTTTTTCAAACAATTATCATGTATTATTTGTCAAGGAAAAGAATTTGGCGAATCCAGTAAACTTTTCAATAATGTCGGATGGAGCAAAGAGAGTTTTTATGATTTTAACCAAGATAATTGTATCTAGCGTTAGCAATATTTCACTGATAGCAATTGAGGAACCAGAAAATTCTGTACATCCAGGTTTGTTCCAAGCATACATCCAGATTATCAGCCAATTGTTAGATGATTGTAAAGTCATCATAACAAGTCATTCGCCGTATATTATTAGCTACTTAAATCCTTCTTGGATTCATGTTGGCGTGAATAGGCAAGCTGGAGTTGCTGAGTTTTTTTCGTTTAAGAAATCTGGACAGAAACAGTTGGAAAATGATGCTGCTGGCTTTGATATGAGTATAGGAGATTATCTGTTTTCAATGCTTGCAGATTCAGAGAGCAATATAAGTGATTATTTGGAGTGTGATACCGATGAGTAAATGCCTTGTACTTTTTGTAGAGGGTGATACAGAGGTTGAATTTTACAAACAGGTAGTTGCTAATGCCAGAAAATTGCATCCTGCGGGAAGATTTGATACGAATATTGAATATAGAAATGTAGGAGGCGTTGGAGGTTTTAAAAGTATTGCGCTCAGAAAATTTACAAAAGAAATTAAAACTAAATTTGATGATGATTGTGAATTTACAATTGTTCTATGTAGTGATACTGATGTATTTGATTTTGCTTCTAAGCCACCGATAAAGTGGGGTGAAATCAAAAAAGAGCTTAAAGCGAATGGAGCTGGCAATATTATACACATACAGGCGAAGCGGTCCATTGAAGATTGGTTTCTATATGACATTGAAGGTATTTTGGGATTTCTAAGGCTAGGAAAAAATACTAAAGTATCTGGTAAGAATGGATATGATAAGCTTCAACGTTTATATAAACAGGCCAATAAAGTTTATTATAAGGGAATTAAGAGTAATGGTATGATAGGGCGTTTGGACATCGAAAAGATTGCAGATGCGGTAAAAGACCAGTTAAATCCCTTATATAAGGCTCTTGGGGTAGACAAAAATTAAATATTGATTGGTATGTAAGAGCATAGCTCTTTACATAGAAAAAGCCAGAGGTTAACTCTGACTGATTCCCTTGCCAAAGAAGGTCTTTGGGCTTATTTTTTTCGCAAATTAATAATAACAAAGAACACCTTTTTCTGCAAGGAGATTTTGCAAAGGAGGTATTAGGATATGGCAGTACATCATGGCGGAAAAGTTGGTAGTGCAGCTAGAAAATTGGCTAGTAAGTCAACTGGTAAAAATATAAAAAGCAATGCTGGAAAAACTTTAGCTAATCACAAAGCAAAGTACCATTAACTTAAATAGTCCATAATTACAGACCTGAGTATGTCTTAAAAGGGCTCTATTATTATTTCAAAGGAGAAAGCGATATGGCACAGTACTGCATTTTAGGTAAAAGAATCAATAAATTATCTATACCAAAAACGTATGATATAAATAAAATACAATTAGGCGTTGTAGTAATAGAAAATGAGGCAAAAAAAGTGGGGTTAGCAGAAGTAGGTGATACAGTGTTACCCTCGGGAAGATTTGGAATTTATAGTAGAAAAAATGCTTATGGATGTACATACGCAGATAAAACAAAACCTAAAGAACGCCGTTATGTTTCAACAAATTGGATTTATCCATTTGGCAATACCAATGCTTCAAAGGTTGCGGTTGATGTATATAAGAAATGCTATCCTAAAGTTGAAGTTGCAGCATATGGAATAGAACTACAGCTGTATGAAGATGAGAGTAAGCAACAGTTCGTTATTATAAATATGACAGATGAAATAAGAAAGAAGTATTTGAAAGAAGCAATTAATTTAATGCTTGAAATATATGGGATATGTTATATTTATGATGATGTGATTCAAGTTGAAAAAACGTCCAAGAGGAGAAGATGTAACTGGGAAATACTTCCACCAGGAGAAATGCCGAGTAAGCATGTTGAAAAACAGGTAGAATCAATAAATCAAAGGACAGACACATATAATATTGCGAGATTAAATTATATTGAGATGTATAATTTCGTAACCAGTGTAGAAGGAATTAATGGATTTAAAGGATATTATGCATATTTATTTGAAAATTATTGTGTGTTTGAATCTGCTTTTTATGGAAATGCAACATATATTATTCAAAAAAATAATTGGGAGGAAATGAGTCAAAAGACCAAAAAAGAATTGATCGATGAAAAAAGAATTATTGGAAAAATTGACCATACAAAAAATTGGAAGAAGAATATAGCAAATATGTTTAAAAATTTAGAAATCATAAAGAAAAATGATTAAATGAAAGATTTGATTCCCAAGCTATGCTGAGATGAATAGTAGAAATAAACATCGGGGATTGGAATAAAAAAGTTCCGCCACGCTTAGTATTGCTGAAATGAGACTAAGTGTGGCGAGCTTTATTAGCATGAATTTTAATTGAAACGGATTAAATTGTTAATTCATTGAAAAGGATTTGATTTTGTTCTGGTATTCTTTGAGTGTTTTTTCATACCCCATGTCGCTTAGTTCGTAGAAGTGTTCTCCCTGGATTTCGGTGGGGAGGTATTGTTGGTCTACGTAGTGGTTTGGGTAGTCGTGGGCGTATTTGTAGCCGATGCCGTGGCCAAGTTTTTCGTGGCCGCCGTAGTGGGCGTCCTGGAGGTGTGGCGGGACTGTGGTCTTTGTGTGTTTGACGGAATCCATGGCAGCGAAGATGGCGTTGACTGCGGAGTTGCTTTTGGGAGCGCAGGCCATGTAGGTGACTGCCTGGGAGAGGATGATCTGGGATTCGGGCATTCCTACCCGTTCTACTGCCTGGGCTGCGGCGACTGCTACGCAGAGGGCCTGGGGATCGGCGTTTCCGATATCTTCGGAGGCCAGGATCATGATTCTTCGGGCTATGAATTTGACGTCTTCTCCGGCGTAGAGCATTTTTGCAAGGTAGTAGACTGCTGCGTCAGGGTCTGAGCCACGCATGCTTTTGATGAAGGCGGAGATGATGTCGTAGTGGTTGTCTCCGTTTTTATCGTAGCGGACGACGCGTTTCTGGATGCACTGAGATGCCACATCCAGGGTGATGTGGATGAGACCGTCTTCGCTACGGGGGGTAGTGAGGATGCCCAGTTCGATGGCATTGAGGGCATTTCTGGCGTCGCCGCCTGCCATGTCTGCAAGGAAGTCGAGGGCGTCTTCATCTATCCGGGCTTTATAGTTTCCCATTCCTTTTGTTTTGTCGTTGACTGCGCGAAGGATAAGTTCTTTGACTTCGGAGATCTCCAGGGATTTCAGTTCGAAGATGATGGAACGGGAGATTAAAGCAGCGTTGACTTCGAAGTATGGATTCTCTGTTGTGGCACCGATGAGGATGATGGTTCCGTCTTCTACGAATGGGAGGAGATAGTCCTGCTGGCCTTTGTTGAAGCGGTGGATCTCGTCTATGAAGAGGATTGTTTTTTTGCCGTACATACCCAGGTTTTGCTGGGCTTCTTTTACAACTGCTTCCATATCTTTTTTGCCTGCTACAGTGGCGTTGATCTGGGTGAATTCTGCACTGGTAGTGTTGGCGATTACTTTTGCCAGGGTGGTCTTGCCGGTTCCGGGAGGGCCGTAGAAGATGACGGAGGTCAGTTTGTCAGCTTTGATAGCCCTGTATAATAAGGTGTTTTTTCCGATGATGTGTTGCTGTCCTACAACTTCATCCAGAGTTGTGGGGCGTAGTCTGGATGCCAGAGGGGATTCCTGGTCCAGGGTTTTTGATTTGGCGTATTCAAATAAATCCATAGTTTTTTCTCCATAGAATATGATGATAAAACAGTCACATTTCATTTCGTGTTTATAGTAACATAAAGCATTTCTGACAAATTATAGCAAGTCTCTTAATCAATATACATTATTTACGAGGAGTGCTATAGAACGTATATTTGTTTTAGTATAACGTATCCCTGTTTTTTTGTAAAGATTAGGAAATAAAAAGGAAGAGCATTATAAGAGCTCTTCCATTATTTTACCGTATATTTCCTGGTAATGTGTGGACCATTTTTTACAGATCGACTGTGCTGCCTCAAGGTTAGGAGCTGCGATGTTCAGGTCGATGAGGGAGTTGCCCTTTTCGATGAGCTGGCATCTTACAGAATAGGTTCCCTGTTTGGTGATGTAATAATCGGCAGGAGTGACGATTCGCTCCTGGGCTTTGAAGCCGGTGGATTTCAGGTATTCCCTGACTTCCTGTTTGATCTCAGGAGAGAGATCTTTCTGGAAAAAGGAGAGAGTCTTTATGCCATCTTCGGTAATCCGGTAATGGGAGACATTGGAACGGGTGTCCATGGTGATTAGTTCTGCTTCTACCAGTTCTGAGATTGCCTGCTGGAGATGGAAATAGTTTGTATATTCCCGGTCCAGGATAAATTCTGAAATCTGCGAATTTGTCAGGGTATTTTCGGTATTCTGAAGCATGTATAACACGATTAATTTGTAAACTGTGAATGGTGTTGCCATTTTATCCCTCCTTTGCATAGAGTAGCAGAGAATCTTTTAGTGTGAAAACAGTCTTCCCTGGTAGCTTTGTTCTTCTTTCATCCTGTGATGCAGCATATTTAATACCTCACGTTTACGGCTTGCCCACAGTGGTGCGATCAGCAGATCTTTGGGGCCGTCGCCTGTGATGCGGTGTATAACCATATCCGGTCTGAGATGTTCCAGACAGTTTATAAGGAGAGAGATGTATTCATCCCGTTCGTAAGTCTGAAACAGTCCTTTCTCGTAATCTGCTGCCAGATCAGTGCCGCGAAGCACATGAAGTAACTGCAGTTTGATTCCCTGAATATCCATATGGTTGAGGTATTCCATAGTTTCCAGAATATCTGCTGTGTTTTCACCGGGCAATCCGAGGATTGTATGCACGATTACTTCGATATTTTCTTTTCGCAGGCGTTTTACGGCATCATCAAAAACGCAGAGAGGATATCCCCTTCGGATATACCTGGCAGTGGACTCATGGATCGTCTGAAGTCCAAGTTCAATCCAGACAGGTTTATGTTTATTTAACCGGGACAAAAGTGTCACGATCTCAGGACTGAGGCAGTCTGGTCTGGTGCCGATGGAAAGAGCAACTATCTTTGGATGAGAGATTGCTTCTGTAAAAATTTTTTCCAGATATTCCACAGGTGCGTAGGTATTTGTGTACGCCTGGAAATAGGCAATATATTTATGAATCGGACGTTTCTGTGAAAGGATACTGATCTGGCTTTCTATCTGGTCAGTGATGGAAAGTGCGGCATCTGCAGCGAAATCTCCGCTTCCTCCTGCGCTGCAGAAGATGCAGCCGCGGGTTCCTATCTTACCGTCCCTGTTGGGACAGGACATGCCGCCATTTAGCGTGACCTTATAAACCTTTTCTCCAAACCGCTCTCTCAGCATATAGTCCAGAGAGTGGTATGGTTTCTCTCCCCATTTGGTCATACTGTGTGATCATTTTCTGCTGATGAAGTTTCAGCAGAGTTTCCGTTCTGAAGGTCTGTATCCTGGGTATCTGCATCTGCCGGAATATAATTATCAAAAATCTTTACCAGAAAATGTCCGTTGATAAATGCCTCCAGTGCAAATCCAAACATGCACAGGAGCATGATGGCCATGGACTGTATGCGGAAACTTTTAATAAAAAACACGCCTGCAGGTAACAGAGTGATGACTGCCATCAGGACTGTATACGGAAGATGACGGATAGCCATCAGGAATGCATTGCGGAAGGTGTTTTTGATGGAGTTGTAGAATTTGGCAAGCACCGGATAAATATACAGAAATACCATCATATAAAGGATACCAAATGCAAAGAAAACGATATACAGTACCTGAGACATTGTTCCGTCGATATTGCCTACAATACGCAGATCCATGTAAAGGATAGCTGCAACTGCAAGCATGATAAGATTGATGACAGTTGCCTGTTTGAAGTTCTGCTTAAAGGATTTGAAGAAGCTTCTGATAATATAAGATTCTTCGTTACGTGCCATTTTCAGTGTGACATAGTGGAGTGCAGTCAGTGACGCACCAATAGTCACGATTGGCAGACAACAGATCAGAAAGACCACATTAAGCATAATAAGATCAGCCACGCGTCCCATGACGGTGAAGAATTTGTTGTCCATGTTAAATAGTCTGTCCATTCGTTTAATTACTCCTTTTGTATATAATGATGTACAGCATACTCTGCGGATAATCCTGCTACAGAGAAATCTGTACAAGCTTTGTATAACAGTATAACGAATCAGGCAGGAAAAAGCAAATCTTTTATGTGAGCAGGAGCTGGTCTGCAGTGACAAAAACATAGCCTTTTTCAGTAAAAAGATCAGCGATTTTCAGGGCTGCATCCACAGATGTCTGATAGCCGTCATGCATCAGGATGATAGAACCGTCATGAACCTGTTTCTGGGCGATAGACAGGATAGAATCGATGTTTTTGCTTTTCCAGTCCAGGGTGTCTACATCCCAGAATACGGGAAGCATGGTGACAGAAAGTTCCATATCCTTGATCCATGCGCCGAAAGGCGGTCGTACATAAGAAGGGTAAATTCCGGAAGCTTCATAGATTCTGTTATTTGTTTTTTCAATTTCCAGTCTGGCTTTCTCCGCCGGTATCTTGTCAAGCTGTACATGATCCCAGGTGTGATTTCCGATAAGATGTCCGTCTTTTCGCATTTGCAGGAGTATGTCTTCGTTTCCTTCAATGTTCTCGCCTATCAGAAAGAAAGATGCCCTGATGTTTCTTTTTTTTAATCCATCCAGAAGCATGGGGGTATACCGGGCATTAGGACCGTCATCGAAGGTCAGTGCGATTCTGGGAGGTTCTTCGACGGGAAGCCCGGCGGTGGTGTCAGTTGAAAAATTCTCAGAAGCTGTAGCTTTTGCAGATGCCTGTTTTACAAGGGAAAGCATACCGGGACCTGCCAGTGAAGTAAGGAACTGTGTGCGTCTGTAAACAGAAGAAAAGAGCAGAAAAAAAATCATGCATAATATTTCAAAAAATATTAAAGTCCGCTTCATGCAAAGATACTCCTCATAAAAATATCTTTCTGATTCCGGAACACAGAGTATGAATATCTGTGTCAGAACGAAAGAAACAGCAGGTGGCAGATGTAATCATTACAGTATATGAAAAAAAGAAAGCAATTCATACCGATTTATTGTATAATAGATTCTGCAAAATATAGAAGAAAGAATTTACGGAGATTGAGATGAAAAAGAAACGGACAAAACTGCTGGTTTTCTTTGCACTGGCAGGCATTTTAGTGCTTTTTTATATGATAGGAGAGTCTTATTGTGAGGGACTGTCCGGGGGGAGTAGTCTGGAAGAGAAGAATGAGGTGATGTGTAAATATAAATACGATATGATCGTAGACAGTCCGAATTCTTCTTTCTGGCAAGCGGTTTATGATTGTGCACAGGAATGGGCGCAGAAGAATGATGCAATTCTTGAACTGAGAGGCAGTGGAAGAGAGAGCGATTACAGTAAGCTTGATTATATGAATATGAGTATTGCTTCAAATTCAGATGGGATTATCCTGCAGTACAGTGGGGAACAGGGCCTGGAAGAGAAGATAAATGAGGCTGTTCAGAAAGGAATTCCGGTTGTTACTGTAATGGGAGATGCAGTTCACAGCAAGCGTCAGAGTTTCGTGGGTGTCAGTGATTATCAGCTTGGAAGTGTCTATGGCGAAAAGGTAGCGGAATATGTGACTGAGGATACGGAAAGTATTCTTATTCTGTTGAAGAAAAATATTGATGATATGAACCAGAGCCAGATATATACACAGATCAGCAATGCAGCCCAGGCAAAGGCAGGCTCTTTGCAAAATATCCAGATAACAGGAAAAAATCTTCGCTTAACTGGAACCTTTGAGACAGAAGAAGCGGTAACAGATATTTTTCAGCAGAGAGATAAAGTACCCGATATTCTTGTGTGTATGGATGAAGAGACTACAGAATGTGCACGTCAGGCAGTGCTGGACTTTAATCTTGCAGGAAAGGTTACAATCATAGGATATTACAGTTCCGAAGATATTCTTACAGCAGTGGAAAAGGGAGTAATCTCTGTTACCTGTGATGTGGATACAGAGCAGCTTGGCAGATACAGTATAGAGGCTCTGACAGCATATCAGAAAGATGGAAGGACCAATTCTTATTATAATGTGGATATTAATTTTCTGGACAAGGATGTAGTACGGGAAATGAGAAGGAAGGGGGTGTCCGGATGAAGCAGCTGCGCTGGAAAGATTTTTCACTGGTCAGTAAAATCGTTATAGAGGTGGGTATGATCGCAGTCCTTCTTTTTGCCATGAATATGCTTTTTTATGTGCGGATCAATAATTCCATGCAAAAGATGGATAATGTTTATGCCAGTAATGCAGAGCTTACCGAACTTTCACAGGTATTTGAGAAGGTACAGGATAATATGTATAAGTATCTTAAGGTTAAGAGTTCTCAGACACTTCTTGATTATTATCAGAATGAGGCAAAATACAGAAATGAACTTGAGAAACTTAATGAAGATAATATCAATGATCCCGTAAAGCTTCTGGAACGGAATATCCGGAAAATGTCGGAAACATATCTGGACTGTACTGCGGAAACGGTATCTGCCAAACGAGGAAGGAACGTTGAGCAGTATAAGCGTAAATATGATGATGCAACAAAGCTTTACAGATATATCCAGTCATCTATTGACGAACTGAATAACCTGATGTTTCAGGAGAACTCCAGTACTTATGCAGTACTTCGTGCAGTGATGAGATATCTGGAGATAAGCAATTCAGTTATTATGATCATAATTGTAGCCGGTGGAATGCTTCTGCTCATCCAGGCCACCAGAAATATGTTTGTTCCCCTTTCCAATATGGCAGAGACAGCACAACTGGTAGGTCAGGGAAATTTCCATGTAAAGATGCACGATACAGATGCACAGGATGAACTGGGAACAGTAACCAGAGCGTTTAATACAATGGTAGAGAATCTTGATCTGTATATGGCAAGGACGAAAGCAAGTATGGAGAAAGAGCAGCAGATGATGGAGAGGGAGCTTCTTATGGAAAATCATCTGAAAGAAGCACAGCTGAAATATCTTCAGTCACAGATCAATCCGCACTTTCTGTTTAATTCCCTGAATGCAGGAGCACAGCTTGCAATGATGGAGGATGCAGAGCGGACCGGGATTTTTGTAGAGAAAATGGCGGATTTTTTTCGCTATAATGTAAAAAAAGGACAGGAAGACGCCACATTGGGAGAAGAACTGGAGGCTGTTGATAACTATATTTATATTCTGAATGTCCGGTTCGCCGGAGATATCCATTTCAGCAAGGAGGTGGATGAATCACTGGAGAATGTGCGTATGCCAAGTATGATCTTGCAGCCGGTTGTGGAAAATGCAGTCAATCATGGAATACGTGACATTGAATGGGAAGGAAAAATACATCTCACAGTTACAGGAGATGCAGATTATATACGTATCAGCGTGAAAGATAATGGAAAGGGAATGACGCAGGAACAGATAGAGGGTGTTCTGTCAGGAAACAGAGAGCGCAGAAATGAAGAAGGTGATTCTACAGGAATCGGTATGAATAATGTGATCAGTCGTCTGGAACTTTATTATGAGGAATCAGGGCTTATGGAGATTAACAGTGAAGGTGAAGGAAAAGGCACAGAAGCAGTAATCTATATACCTGTGCATGAAAACTAAGAGAAGTATTATGGGAGTGAGAGAAGATGTATAGAATTTTGCTGGCAGATGATGAAGGTATCATGCTGGAATCATTAAAGAAAATTATTGAAACTGAATATGGAAATGAATGTGAGATCCACTGTGCAAAGTCAGGCAGAGTTGTGGTGGAGATGGCACAGGCATATCCGCCGGATATCTGTTTTATGGATATCCAGATGCCGGGAATAAGCGGAATCCAGGCAATCAGGGAAATTCAGAAATTTAACAGCTCAGCAGTTTTTGTGATCATAACTGCATATGATAAGTTTAATTATGCAAAAGAAGCAGTGAACCTGGGAGTTCAGGAGTTTCTCACAAAGCCTGTAAATAAGAAAGTAATTCTGGAAACCTGCGCGAAGATGATGACAAAGGTAGATCAGATACGGCAGAAGAGAAGCGATGATCTCCTGATCAGAGAGAAACTGGAGACAGTGGTACCTATGATTGAGAGTGGATATATCAATAATATTCTTCTGCAGGATGATTTTGTTACTTATCAGGATAATTATACACAGCTTCTTGATATCCGTCAGAAATACGGTTATATGATGGTCATAGAATTTGGAGATTCTATGGAAAATGGGGTGCTCAGTAATGCAGTAGGTGCAAGTGTAAAGGCAAACAAATTTTATTCTACTTTTCGTGAAATCGCACAGGGATTCTTTGAATGCCTTGTAGGTCCTATTATGGGAAACAGGATCGTACTGCTTGTTCCTTATGAAAATGCGAAAGAAGATTACGAAGACAGAGTTGCAATTGTCACAAGAGCCAGAAATATGGTACATAAATTTGAAAACCGGATCGACAGTATGTTCCGCTGTGGAATAGGAAGGGTCAAAGAACTTGGAAGCGTGAAGGAATCTTTTAAGGAAGCGGTGGTCGCACTGAGAGAGAGCATCAGTCATGTAGTGCATATTGAGGATGTACCGGCGGCACAGAAATATGACGGGGAATATCCAAGAGACCTGGAAATCAGATATCAGAAGAGGATCCTTGAGAAGGATGCTGCGGGAGCGATGAACTGCGCAGAGGGATTTTTTGAATGGATGCACAGTCAGCAGACAGTCACAAGAGAAGACATTGAGATTAAAATCCTGGAGATGGTGATGAATGCGGAACGCAGGGCATTCTTTGCAGGAACTTTGAAATATAATGTTAACAGCAGGAGAAGCTATATCCGGGAGCTTCAGTCCTGTACGGATATAGAAAATCTGAAGAAGTGGTTTCTGGATAAGACGAGAGAAATCTGTACGAAACTGGAGAATTCCAAGGAAAAAGAAGCTGGCAGTATTATTGACAGAGCAAAGGAATATATCAATGAAAATTTCCGCAGGGATATTTCTCTGGATGATGTTTCAAGAGAGGTAGATATCAGTCCATATTATTTCAGTAAACTTTTTAAACAGGAAACAGGTAAGAACTTTATTGAATATCTTACAGAAATACGTCTGAAAAATGCCAGAGAACTTCTGCAGGATTCCAGACTTTCCATTAAGGAAATATGTGCACAGTCAGGATACAGTGATCCCAATTACTTCAGCAGGATTTTCAAGAAGTATGAAGGAGTTACGCCTAGTGAGTTCAGAGAGAGGTTAGGCTGATGAAATTATATAAGACAAAAAAGAATTGCGGAAAGCTGCTGCTTGGAATACTGGCATTTTGTACAGGGATGATACTGCTGACAGGATGTGGTTCCTCTTCAGAACAAAAACAGAATAAGAATGAAGAAACAGCAGAAGAGAATAAGGAAGAGGATAAGGTTCAGATCGGACTTACAGTGGATTCTTTTGTTATAGAAAGATGGATCCGCGACAGAGATGTATTTGTGGCGACTGCCAGAGAACTGGGAGCAGAGGTAAATGTGCAGGATGCAGGTGCAGATGTCAAAGAGCAGATCAGTCAGATTGAATACTTTATAAATAAGCAGGTGGATGTGATCGTTGTGATCGCAAGAGACTGTGGAGCACTTTCAGATGCCATACAGAAGGCACAGAGTGCGGGAATTCCGGTTATTTCCTATGACAGAATGGTCAATAATGCCAATACAGATTTGTACATTTCCTTTGATAACCGTAAGGTGGGTGAGATCATGGCACAGGCACTTGTCAATGCACTTCCTCAGGGAGGAGATGTCTTTATGATACAGGGATCCTCTTCAGATAATAATGTCCAGATGGTGAAACAGGGGTTTGATGATATGCTTGCAGACACAGATCTGCATGTGGTTTATGAAGCTAACTGTGATGGCTGGACAGCAGAACTGGCTGCCGGATATGTGGAGGAAGCCCTGGAAAAATATCCTCATGTTAAGGGAATTATGTGCGGAAATGATGACATTGCCAGTCAGGTCGTACAGGTACTGGCAGAGAATCAGCTTGCCGGAAATGTGGTTGTTGTAGGTCAGGATGGAGATCTTGCAGCTTGTCAGAGAATAGTAGAAGGAACACAGTATATGACTGCTTTTAAACCAATTGAAGATCTGGCAAGAAAAGCAGCGAAATATGCAGTGGAAATGGGTAGTGGAAAGGGAGTTGCAGAACTGGAAGATGTGACAGAAACAGTAAATGACGGAACTTATGAGATTCCTTCCTGCATCCTTGAACCAACTGCAGTGACAAAAGAGAATATAGATAAGGTGATCATTGAAGGAGGTTTCCACCGCAGAGATGAAGTTTATCTGAATGCGGATTACAGTTAAATAAAATATTCAGAGATTATCCGGCTGCTTTTACAGATGTAAGAGTAAATCAGTATATAGCATTATCTTGCAACAAAAATGTCCTGTCCTGTGCAGGGCATTTTTTGTTTTTCTTAAAATGTCTTGTTTCTTGCCAACCATGTCCAGATTGCCCTGTGCTATAGTAACGTTATCAAGAAAACGTGAGAAACGTAAAAAGAAATGGAGGATTTTTACAATGAGAAAGAAAGTCGTATCTGCAATTCTTTGTGCATCAATGGTAGCTGGAATGGTAGTTATCCCGGGAGTAGCTGTTAAAGCGGATGACAAGAAACTGATCGGTGTTACAATGCCTACAAAAGATCTTCAGAGATGGAATCAGGATGGCGAGAACATGAAGAAAGAGCTGGAAGCAGCCGGCTATGAAGTAGACCTTCAGTATGCATCCAACGATGTAAGCACACAGGTTTCACAGCTTGAGAATCAGGTTGCAAACGGATGTGATCTTCTGGTTGTGGCATCTATCGACGGAAGCAGTCTTGGTGAGCCACTGAAACAGGCTAAAGAAGCAGGAATCCCGGTTATTTCCTATGACCGTCTGCTTATGAACTCAGATGCAGTTACTTATTATGCAACATTTGATAATTACAAGGTAGGTCAGAAACAGGGCGAATATTTAGTAGATGCACTTGATCTCGACAATCAGGACGGACCGTTTAATATTGAGCTGTTCACAGGTGATCCTGGTGACAATAACTGTAACTTCTTCTTCGGCGGAGCAATGGATGTACTTCAGAAATATATTGACGAAGGTAAGCTGGTAGTTAAATCCGGACAGACAGAATTTGAGCAGGTTGCAACTGCTAACTGGGACAGTGCAAAGGCTCAGGACAGAATGGATACAATTATCGCAGGTAACTACTCAGACGGTTCAAATCTTGATGCAGTTCTCTGCTCCAATGACTCTACAGCACTTGGCGTAGAAAATGCTCTTGCAGCTTCCTACACAGGAGAATATCCGATCATCACAGGTCAGGACTGTGATACACCAAATGTTAAGAACCTTGTAGCAGGAAAACAGGCTATGTCCGTATTCAAGGATACACGTGCTCTTGCAACAGCAGTTGTTGGAATGGTTGATTCCATCATGAAAGGTGAAGAACCGGAAGTTAATGATACAGAATCCTATGATAACGGCACAGGTGTTATCCCGACATACCTTTGTGATCCGGTTGTTGTCACGGTTGACAATTACAAAGAAATGCTGATCGATTCCGGATATTATACAGAAGATCAGATTAAGTAATAAAAATTGATCATACAGGCGGGAATACCACCCGCCTGTGTTAATCTATAGCAATCCCAGAAAATAATGTAATTCAGTATTTCCTGGGATTGCTATAGGGCTGCCCGCCGCAGGCATGATTTATAAAAGGGAGGGAAACAAAATTGGCTAAGATACTTCTGGAAATGAAAAATATTACCAAAACTTTCCCAGGTGTAAAAGCACTGGATAACGTTAATCTTCAGGTGGAAGAGGGCGAGATCCACGCTCTGGTCGGTGAAAATGGAGCCGGTAAATCTACCCTGATGAATGTATTAAGTGGTATTTATCCGTATGGAACATACGATGGTAATATTATTTATAACGGTGAAATCTGTAAATTCAATACAATTAAAGACAGTGAAGAAAAAGGAATTGTAATCATTCACCAGGAACTGGCGCTGATCCCATATATGACGATCGGTGAAAATATGTATCTGGGTAATGAAAGAGGAAGTTCATTATCTATTAACTGGAATGAAACTTACGGAGAAGCAGATAAATATCTGAAAATAGTAGGACTTGAAGAATCCTCCAGAACTTTGATCAAGGATATTGGTGTAGGTAAACAGCAGCTGGTAGAAATCGCCAAGGCACTGGCAAAAAATGCCAAGCTTCTGATCCTGGACGAGCCGACAGCATCTTTAAATGAGGATGATTCTCAGGCTCTGCTGGAATTGCTTCTGAAGTTCAAAAAACAGGGAATGACATCTATTATCATTTCCCATAAACTAAATGAAATTTCCTATGTTGCGGATAAGATTACAGTTATCCGTGATGGATCTACTATCGAGACTTTGGATAAGAAAAAAGATGACTTTTCCGAGCAGCGTATTATTCAGGGTATGGTAGGTCGTGAGATGACAGATCGATTCCCGAAACGTCCGGATGTAAAGATCGGGGATGTTTCCATGGAGGTTAAGAACTGGAATGTCTATCATCCGCTGTACTCAGAGCGAAAAGTAGTAGATAATGTATCATTTAAGGTGCATAAGGGAGAAGTAGTAGGTATCTCCGGACTTATGGGTGCAGGACGTACAGAGCTTGCAATGAGTATTTTCGGAAAAAGTTATGGAACTAAGATTTCCGGTCAGGTATTCATGAACGGAAAAGAAGTGAAGCTGAATACTGTACAGGAAGCAATCGATAACAAGCTTGCTTATGTTACAGAGGACAGAAAAGGAAATGGTCTGATACTTTCCAAATCCATTAAGATGAATACTTCTCTTGCAAATATGAAGGGAGTCAGTAATGGAAAGGTTATTGACGCAGATAAAGAATATGCGGTGGCAGAGGATTACAGAAAGAAGTTGAAAACAAAATGTCCGTCTGTCGAGCAGAATGTAGGCAACTTAAGTGGTGGTAACCAGCAGAAAGTCCTTCTTGCAAAATGGATGTTTACAGAACCGGATATTCTGATCCTTGATGAGCCTACCCGTGGTATTGACGTAGGTGCGAAATACGAAATTTACTGTATTATCAACGATCTGGTAGCAGCAGGAAAATCTGTCATCATGATTTCTTCTGAACTTCCGGAAGTACTTGGAATGTCAGACAGAATCTATATCATGAATGAGGGCAAGTTCGTAGGTGAGGTCGGCAAAGAAGAGGCCACATCAGAACTGATCATGTCCAAGATCGTAAAATCAGGAAAAGGAGCGTAAAGAAGATGGAAAAAAAGATTAGTTTTTCAGAGATATTAAAGAAATATACCATGGTGCTTGTTCTTGTTCTGGTAGTCATCATGTTTGCTGTAAATACAAAGGGGGTTATGCTTCTTCCTCAGAATGTGAATAACCTTGTAGCCCAGAATGCGTATGTATTTATCCTTGCAACAGGTATGTTGTTCTGTATTCTGACTGGTGGTAATATTGACCTTTCTGTTGGTTCTGTTGTATGTTTTGTAGCAGCAGTTGGCGGTAAGATGATGGTTCTCAACAGTATGAACCCATATCTTACAATGCTGGTTATGTTGCTTACAGGTATTGCCATCGGTGCATGGCAGGGATTCTGGATTGCATATGTAAGAATCCCACCGTTTATTGTAACTCTGGCTGGTATGCTTGCGTTCCGTGGTCTTTCAAACGTAGTTTTACAGGGACAGACACTGGCACCAATGCCTGATTCTTACCTGGCACTGTTTAACAATTATATTCCGGATCCATTTGGAAAAGAGGGATTTAATCTTATCTGTTTTGTAGTTGGTATTATTGTCTGTATTGTATATGTGTTGCTTGTTCTGAAGAATCGTGCAGATCGTGTGAAGAAAGGGTACAGTGTAGATGCTTTTGGTGGCGTTGCAGTTAAGATGATTCTGATCTGTGCAGTTGTTATTGCTTTTATGTTCCGTCTGGCTCAGTATAAAGGTATTCCGAATTCTCTGATCTGGGTAGCTGTGATTATTGCAATCTATACATATATTGCTTCCAAGACAACTACAGGACGTTATTTCTATGCAGTTGGCGGTAATGAGAAGGCTACAAAGCTTTCCGGTATTAATACAAATAAGGTTTATTTCCTTGCTTATCTGAATATGGGTCTTCTGGCTGCTATTGCAGGTATGGTTACTATGGCCCGTCTGAATTCTGCCAATCCTCAGGCAGGTACAAACTTTGAGATGGATGCTATCGGTGCTTGTTTTATTGGTGGTGCTTCTGCTTATGGCGGAACCGGTACAGTTCCGGGGGTTATCATTGGTGCATTACTGATGGGTGTTCTGAACTTAGGTATGAGTATCATGGGTATTGACCAGAACCTGCAGAAGGTTGTTAAAGGTCTGGTTCTGCTGGCAGCGGTTATCTTTGATGTTGTTAGTAAGAGAAAATCTTTTATCGTAAAATAAAAATTGTATATTCATTCTTAAATGGAAATTTTTTGCAGGGCTTGCAGGGTGCAGGCCCTGTTTTTTTACCGAATCAAGTAAGTCTCCTGCTTTAATTGCGAATATCTGTTTGACTTGACAGGGGACGCGCAGAAAAATAGTGTGTTTGATGTGCGGTTTCGGCATCTAAGATATTCTAAGGCCAAGAAAATCTGCTAAAGGCATGAGCCGGCTTCTCAAACTCGCTCCGTCGCAGACTCCGCTCAGACAGTGATACAGCCGGCTCATAACGCAGATTTTTTTGACCTAAGAATATCTAAGATACCTGCAAATGCACATCAAACACACTATTTTTCTGCGCTGGCTGCTGGCGATTTTTGGGGTGTTGGATTGAGTAAAAATGGACGATAAAAATGGGTGGACGGAAAATTTGCTTGTGGAGGTAGAAGGATGGTCGTATAATGAGGGGGAATATTGTACGAAGTGAGGAGTGGGTTGTTATGAGATATAGTTCTGTGTTGGATTTGCATACACATACTTTGGTGAGTGGTCATGCATATTGTTCTCTGAGGGAGATGGCGAAAGCGGCCGCAGATAAGGGACTGGAGGTTCTGGGGATTACGGAGCATGCGCCTGCTATGCCGGGGACCTGTCATAAGTATTATTTTGAGAATCTGAAAATTGTGCCCAGGGAGATGTATGGGATTCAGTTGCTTCTGGGGTCTGAGGTGAATATTCTGGATGCACAGGGGACTGTGGATCTGGCGCAGCGGACGTTGGAGAGGATGGATGTGGTGATCGCCAGTCTGCATATGCCATGCATGAAGCCGGGATCTAAGCTGGAGAATACAGAAAGCTATCTGAATGTAATGAAGAATCCGTATGTAAATATTATCGGACATCCGGATGATGGGAGATATGAAATCGATTATGAGGCACTGGTTCAGGGTGCGAAGGAATATGGGAAGGTTTTGGAACTGAATAATCATTCTATGGATCCGGACTGTAACCGGCAGAATGCTGTGGAGAATGATACTGTGATGCTGAATCTGTGTAAGAAATATCAGGTTCCGGTGGTGATGGATAGTGATGCTCATTTTGACTTGCTGATTGGGGAGTTTGATCTGGCGAGAGATCTGCTGGAGAAACTGGATTTTCCGGAAGAGCTGGTTCTTAATCGGTCTGCGGATGCAATAAGGAAGTATGTGAATCGTAAGTTCTGATAAACTGAGAAGCAGTTATTTGGTGTAGAGCTGCGTCACAAAGAGGATGATTTTATCTGCCTTACTCTTCGAAAGAGGTTTTTGTGAGAAAATAAAAAAATCTGTAATTTCTTTTAGGTTAAAGGCTTGCTTCCTATAATTTAACGTGGTAAAATATCACTGTTAGAAATATAACACGGACATTTTAAAGACAAATGTCCGTCCAGTGAAGTACAGAGTTCTAAAAGGAGCATGAAAATGAGTAAAAAAATCAGAACAGAGGCTGTAGATCAGCTTTTTGAAGCGATTTTATGCCTGAAGGATAAAGAAGAGTGCTATACTTTTTTTGAGGATGTATGCACGATCAATGAACTTCTTTCCTTATCACAGCGTTTTGAGGTTGCCAAGATGCTGATGGACAAGAGAACCTATCTTGATATTTCGGAGAAAACCGGAGCTTCCACAGCAACGATCAGTCGTGTGAATCGTTCATTGAATTATGGAAATGACGGATATGAGATGGTTTTTTCAAGAATGGCAGAGAAGGAAACTAAAGGGGAATAAGATAGCGGAAGGCTGAATAAATGCAGTGCTATTGTGGGGCAGGTGAAGATCACCTGCCTTTTTTGTATAGGGAGTTTTCGGATAAAAGAGAAGTCCGATTATTCCTCTTCTGGGAGAGTGTTGTGCAGGCTGAGAAAATGCTGCGAAGGATCAATCTATAAAAGTCGAAAATGAATATTATATAGTCAAATATGCAAACTATGCGGATTGGTATAATGTTATAATTTTGTTTATGAAAGATAACTGGCTGTTGGCAATATCGTATAAGATATTTTTATGAAAAAAGTCATATATAAAGTATTTTGCTGGAAGTATTTTACAAATGCATGGCGAAATGTAATATTGCAGGCAGAGAGAACAGTTATAAAAAACAAATCATGAGGAGAACATAAGAGTATGAAGGCATTTGATTATTCACTGGTAAAAGATCCACAGTATTTCTGCGATAACCGAATGGAAGCTCATTCAGATCATGTATATTATAGAGATGGGAATGAAATGCAGGCTGCTGTGCAGGATGGGACAGAAACTTCTTTCCGTTACAGTCTGAACGGTTTATGGAAGTTTCATTATGCGCGTAATTACAAAAGTACAGTTCAGGGATTTGAGAAAGAGGACTACTGCTGTTATGACTGGGATGACATTCATGTACCTGCACATATCCAGATGGAAGGGTATGATGCACCGCAGTATGCCAATGTCCAGTATCCATGGGAAGGACATGAGGAAATTTATCCGGGTCAGATTCCTGAGAGATTTAATCCGGTTGCAAGCTATGTGAAATATTTTACAGTGCCGGAACATATGAAGGGAAAGAGGTTGTTTATTTCTTTCCAGGGAGCAGAGAGCGGGCTTGCATTGTGGCTGAATGGAGCCTTTGTTGGCTACAGTGAGGATTCTTTCACCCCATCTGAATTTGAACTGACAGATTATCTTAAAGATGGACAGAATAAGCTGGCAGCACAGGTATTCAAATGGACCTCTAGCAGCTGGTGCGAAGATCAGGACTTCTTCCGTTTCTCCGGAATTTACAGAGATGTGTATCTTTATACAGTTCCGGATACCCATGCATATGATCTCCAGATCCGTGCAATCCCGGAAGAGAATCTGGATGTAGCAGATCTTGAAATTAAGGTAAAGACATGGGGAAAAGGAAGCATTGCTTTCAGACTTGAGAAAGATGGAGAATGTGTGCTGGAAGAGAAAAAATCTCTTACAGAAGCTGGAAATGAAGAAGCCGATGCAGAGGCATTTTATATTCAGAAAACAAATAGCAGCAAGACTGTACAGAACAGTTTTGCATGGAAAATCAATAATCCAAAATTATGGAGTGCAGAAGATCCGCAGCTCTATGATCTTACAATTGAACTTTATGACGAAGCAGGAAATATTCAGGAAGTGATTCCTCAGAAGGTTGGATTCCGCCGTTTCGAGATGAAGAACGGCATTATGACTCTGAACGGAAAGCGTATCGTGTTTAAGGGCGTAAACCGTCATGAATTCAGTTCTGTCAGCGGCAGACATGTATCAGAGGAAGAACTCCGCAAGGATCTTCGCATTATGAAGCAGAATAATATCAATGCCATCCGTACCTGTCATTATCCGGATACATCACTGATCTATCAGCTTTGTGATGAATATGGTATTTATATGATCGATGAGACAAACCTGGAATCCCATGGTTCCTGGGATGTGGCGGAATTTACAAAGGATTATACTCATGTTGTTCCTCACAACAAACCGGAATGGCTGGATATGATGCTTGACCGTGCCAACTCCATGTATCAGAGAGACAAGAATCATCCGGCAATCCTGATCTGGTCCTGTGGAAATGAATCTTTTGGCGGAAAAGATATCTATGAAATGTCTCAGCTTTTCCGTAAGAATGACTCTACCCGTCTGGTACATTATGAGGGACTTTTCCATGACCGCAGTTATAATGATACCAGTGATATGGAAAGCCAGATGTATCCGTCTGTAGAAGCAATCAAAGAGTTTCTGGCAAAGGATGACAGTAAACCGTTTATCTGCTGTGAGTACACACATGCCATGGGAAATTCCTGCGGTGCCATGCACAAATATACTGACCTGACAGATACAGAGCCCAAATATCAGGGTGGATTTATCTGGGATTATATTGACCAGTCTATTTATAAGAAAGACCGCTATGGAAAAGAGTTCCAGGCATACGGCGGCGATTTCGGAGAACGCCCTACAGACTATAATTTCAGTGGTAACGGAATCGCATATGGCGGTGACAGAGAACCATCTCCGAAGATGCAGGAAGTGAAATTCAATTATCAGAATATTACAGCAGAGGTGACAGCTGATACAGTAAAAGTGCTTAACAAGAACCTCTTTGTAAATACAGATACTTTTGACTGTAAGGTAACACTTGCAAAGAATGGAAAAGTGATCCGTACAGAAGCACTGGAAACAGCAGTTGAGCCATTGAGTACGAAAGAATATAAACTGCCTTTTGGAAAGGCTGAAGCAGTCGGAGAATATACAGTTACTGTTTCCTTCCATCTGAAAGAGGAAAAAGTGTGGGCATCTGCAGGCCATGAGATCGCGTTTGGACAGTATGTATATCAGGTGAAAGAGGCTGTTTCGAATGGAAAATCAGATTCAGCAGAAACAGCAATTATAGCGGAAAAAGATGTATGTGTATCAGATGCGTTTGTAAAGAAACCACAGATCATCCGAAGCACACACAATATTGGTGTCCGCGGCGAGCACTTCGAAGTAATGTTCTCCGTCCTCAATGGTGGTCTGGTCTCCTACAAATATGCGGGCAAAGAGATGATCGAGGCAATCCCGAAACCAAACTTCTGGCGCGCACCAACAGACAATGACTGTGGAAATCTTATGCAGATGCGCTACGCACAGTGGAAAGTCGCCAGTATGTATTTAAGTCATAAAGAATACAGAAAAGGTGCATACGGTCCATCCAATTCACCACAGACAGAAGAAACAGACCACTCTGTAAAAGTAACTTTTACCTATCTGATGCCAACCACACCAGCCAGTGAGTGTCAGCTCACCTACGAAGTATTCGGAGATGGAAAAGTGAAGACAACTTTAACTTATGATCCTGTAAAAGAACTTGGTGATACGCCGGAATTTGGGGTGATTTTCAAATTCAATGCAGATTACGACAATGTTCAGTGGTATGGACTGGGCGAAGCTGAGACCTATGCAGACCGCAAAAAAGGTGCAAAACTGGGCATTTACCAGAATAAAGTTGTGGACAACATAGCAAGATACATGGTACCGCAGGAATGTGGAGCAAAAGAGGAAGTACGTTGGGCGAAAGTCACAGACCGCAAGGGCAGAGGAATGTACTTTGAAATGGATGGAGAATCAATGATGTTCTCTGCACTCCCATACACTCCACATGAGATGGAAAATGCTATGCATCCATACGAACTCCCACAGATTCATTACACAGTAGTACGCGTAGCCAAAGGCCAGATGGGAATCGGCGGTGACGACAGCTGGGGAGCATATACCCATCCGGAATATCTGCTGAATGCAGACGGAAAGATGGAATTCTCCTTTAGCTTTAAAGGAATTTAATATAGTTTATTAAAAAAGCCATTTTCAGTCAGAAGGTGGCTTTTTTAAATAATGCTAATAACATTTATTGAAAATAATTGGAACAGGATGTATGATTACAGAGAAAGAGTAAATCAAGTACATTGTTGCGTAAATAACTATGTTAATTGCGTAGACGAGCGAGTGGCACAGTTATTTCGATAGAGAATGATAACAATAATATTCGGATTCGACATACTGTACGAAGAGGGAGGAATTATCTTATGTATCAGGCAGATGAAAAACGTTATGAAACTATGAAATACCACCGCTGTGGTGCCAGTGGGCTGATGCTGCCGGAGTTATCTCTGGGGTTATGGCATAATTTCGGAGACACCGGTGTTTATGAGAATATGAAGCAGATGTGCTTCACAGCATTTGATAATGGAATTACACATTTTGACCTTGCAAACAACTATGGCCCACAGCCTGGAAGTGCGGAGGAAAATTTTGGGAAAATCCTGAGAGAGGAATTTTCTGCATACAGAGATGAGCTGATCGTCAGCACAAAGGCAGGCTATGATATGTGGCCGGGACCTTATGGAAACTGGGGAAGCCGCAAGTATCTGATCGCCAGTCTTGACCAGAGCCTGAAACGCCTTGGTCTGGATTATGTAGATATCTTCTATCATCACAGAATGGATCCGGAGACTCCTCTTGAGGAGACCATGGAGGCTCTTGCACAAATTGTCAGAAGCGGAAAGGCATTGTATGTTGGAATCTCCAACTATGATGGTGAGACAATGAAACGCGCTGCAGATATTCTGGAAGAACTGCATTGTCCGTTTATCATTAATCAGAACAGATATAATATCTTTAACCGTACCATCGAGACAAATGGCCTGAAACAGGCTGCAGCAGAGAGGAAAAAGGGAATTATTGCATTTAGCCCGTTATCCCAGGGAATGCTCACAGACCGATATCTGAATGGAATTCCAAAGGACAGCCGCGTCAACACAGACGGACGTTTTCTCCATGCAGATCAGTTCAGTGAGGAACGTCTTAACAGTATCCGCAGTCTGAATGCAATTGCAGCAGAGAGAGGGGAAAGTCTTGCTCAGATGGCACTGAAATGGATTCTCCGCGACGGAATCGTAACCAGCGTTCTCATCGGGGCATCCCGTCCACAGCAGATTCTTGAGAACCTGAAAGTGCTTGACAGTGCACCGTTTAGTGAAGAGGAATTAAAGAAGATTGATGAGTGTTCATTGGCATTATAATAAACATCCACTTGACAGACTGTTTTCTTAAATGATATGAAAGAGTAATGTAATCTGAATTGCATTATTTTCTGGAATTATCAGCGAATAACAGATATGCGGAAAGGAAAAATTATGATTATTTATCACGAAAGTTCAAAGACATTCCATTTATACAACAATGAAATCAGTTATATTATGTGTGTGCTTCCAAATGGACATCTTGGAAATCTCTATTTTGGGAAAAGAATCCATGACAGAGAAGATTTTTCACATCTTCTTGAGATGAAGCAGAGACCAATGACAGCCTGTGTTTATGAGGGAAACCGCAAATTTTCGCTGGAGCATCTGAAACTGGAATATCCGGTGTATGGCAGTTCTGATTACCGTTATCCGGCAGTGGAGATCCTTCAGGAAAACGGCAGCAGGATTTCTGATTTTACTTATGTAAGTTATACAATTGCAGCTGGAAAACCAAAACTTCAGGGACTTCCGGCTACATATACTGAGAAAGACGAAGAAGCCCAGACCTTATGTGTAAAATTGAAAGATGAAGTAATAGGAATTGTATTGGAATTGCTTTATACTATTTTTACACAGAGGGGAATCATCACCAGAAGTGCCAGATTTACAAACGAGGGTACATCATCAATACATCTGTTAAATGCAATGAGCCTCAATCTTGATCTACCGGACAAGGATTATGTGTGGATGCAGTTTTCAGGTGCATGGTCCAGAGAACGTCATGTGAAAGAACGCAGATTAGAGCAGGGAATCCAGTCTGTGGGAAGCATCAGAGGAAATTCTTCCCATGAACATAATCCCTTTATTGTGCTCCGACGTCCGTCGGCAACAGAAAATGCAGGAGAAGTGATGGGATTCAGCCTGATCTACAGCGGAAATCACAGAATGCAGGCAGAGGTGGATACTCATGATACAACCCGTATCACTGTGGGAATCAATCCGCAGAATTTTGACTGGAAGCTGGACTGTGGTGAGAGCTTTCAGACTCCGGAAGCAGTAGTAGTATTTTCTGATAAGGGTCTGAATGGAATGAGCCAGACTTTCCATAAATTATATCAGAAGAGACTGGCAAGAGGTTACTGGAGAGACCGTCCTAGGCCAATCCTTAACAATAACTGGGAAGCTACTTATTTTGATTTTACAGAGGACCGTCTGGTGGAAATTGCTGCAAAGGCGAAGGAATGTGGTGTTGAATTATTTGTGCTGGATGACGGATGGTTCGGTGCACGAAGCAACGATTATGCAGGACTTGGTGACTGGGCGGCAAACAGAGAGCGTCTTCCGCAGGGAATCAAGGGAATCGCAGACAGGATCGAAGAGATGGGTATGAAATTTGGTCTGTGGTTTGAGCCGGAGATGGTGAATAAGGATTCCGACCTTTACCGTGCACATCCGGACTGGATCCTGCAGACACCTCAGAGGCATTCCTGTCATGGCAGAAATCAGTATGTGCTGGACTTCTCCAGAAAAGAAGTGGTGGACTGTATTTATGAGATGATGTACAAAATCCTCTCAGAAGCAAAGGTTTCCTACATCAAATGGGATATGAACAGAAGTATTACGGAATGTTATTCAGCTGCACTTCCAGCAGACCGTCAGGGAGAAGTGTTCCACAGATATATTCTCGGAGTTTATGATCTGTATGAGCGGTTAAATACTGCATTTCCGCAGATTCTCTTTGAGTCCTGCGCAAGCGGTGGCGGACGTTTTGATCCGGGAATCCTTTATTATGCGCCACAGGGATGGACCAGTGATGATACAGATGCGGCAGAGCGTGTGAAAATCCAGTACGGCACAAGCATGTGTTATCCGGTAAGCTCCATGGGAAGTCATGTTTCTGTAGTACCAAACCATCAGTTAAACCGCAAAACTCCGTTACATACAAGAGCAAATGTAGCTTATTTTGGAACTTTCGGATATGAGCTGGATCTGAATAAACTGTCTGATGAGGAAATCAGTGAAGTAAAACAGCAGATTACCTTTATGAAAGAATATAGAGAACTGATCCAGTTTGGAACTTTTTACAGACTGAAGAGTCCTTTTGAGGGCAATGAAACTGTGTGGATGACAGTCAGCGAGGACAAAAAAACAGCGCTGGTATTCTGGTACAGGGAAAGAAATGTAGTAAACGCAGATTTTACCAGAGTGCGGCTTCATGGACTGGATCCGGATCTTATCTACAGAAATGAGTATAATGAAACAGAAAACTACGGGGATGAGCTGATGAATCTGGGACTGCTCACCACAGACTGTACAGCAGGTGAACCTACAAGTGAAGACGAACCATGCACAGACTATGAGTCCAGAATTTATGTTTTAACTGCAAAATAATAACCGAATCAGGTAAGCTCCTTATGGAGGTTGCGAAAAGCAATAGACAGAAATAAAAAATCAACAAAAAGCAGGCAGAACGATCACACGGGATCGTCTACCTGCTTTTCGTTAAATTTATCCATCATTTCTTTATGGGTCTTATAATTCTTCGGACTCATTCCAAACTTCTTCTTAAAAGCCTTGGAAAAAACAAGCTGGTCTTCATAGCCCACATTATTAGCAATCTCTTTAACAGACAGACTGGTACTGACCAGAAGACTGGCTGCTTTATGCATCTTATAATCAATGAGGAAGGTCTGTGCGGACATTCCAAGCTCTTTCTGAAAGGAACTGTTCAGATAGGCACGGCTGATTCCGATATTATCTGCAATATCAGAAATCCCGATTCCCTTTTGATACATATCTTTAATATATTCAATGGCAAGCTCCACGTAGACACTGGTGCTGTAGGCATATTTGGCATTTTTTTTGTTCTGTGCAGACTGCTTTTCATGAAAGCCGGCAAGCTCGGCTAACAACAGAATCAGATAAGCCTGGCGCCTTAGATCATTGGCTTTGGAAAGCTGCTTATGATTCAGCATATAATCGATGTGTTTCAGGATTATTTTCTGATCCGGTGCAGGAAGTACTAATTGATTTTTGGAAAATCCACATTCTTTTACCATTGAGTGAGCTCGGATTCCGCGAAAACCAATCCAGGCATAAGTCCAGGGATTGGTTTCATCAGCACCGTATGTGACTGGTTCATTTGGATAAATTACAAACATCTGTCCGGGAGTAAGGCTCCAGGTCTGACCTCTGGCAGAATAGAATCCGGTACCGTCCAGCACAAAATGGATGATGAACTCATCTCTTGGCATGGAACAGATATGTCCGGGCGGGCAGTGTTCTTTGCCCGTATGGATCAGACTGATATCAAGGGAGCCCTCTTTCAGGTTTTCAAGACAGCGGAAAGTAGCGCTGTCCGTATATTTTACATTTGGCATTTGGGTAATTCCTTTTTCTATTTTCTTTGATTGCAGATATTGTTGATATAAAGACATAAGGACTGATATCCTGCAAATACGCATAAATTCAAGTCGTTGTTGACATTTTACCATAAATTCAGCGCTTTTTCCATAACGATTATGACATAAATTCATTTCATTAGTCCATTTAAAAAAATAGACAAAAACGTATAATAAGAATCACAAGGAACACGTCGAAACGACGAATAAAGGAGGATGTATATGAGAAAAAACATGAAAAAACTCACAGTCGCAACAGTGATCGGTGCTATGACAGTTACTGCACTTGCACCAGTAAGCGCACAGGCGAAAGACAAAACTCTGACAGTTGCAATCTGGGATAACGGACAGAAAGCCGGACTTCAGGAGATCATGGATGAGTTTACAAAAGAGACCGGAATCAAAACTGAACTTCAGGTAGTAGAGTGGAGCAGCTACTGGACACTTCTTGAAGCAGGTGCATCAGGCGGAGACATGCCGGACGTATTCTGGATGCATTCCAATGAAGCTGTAAGATACATGTCCAATGATATCTTACTTGATCTGACAGACAAGATTGCAGACAGCGACAAACTGGAAATGGACAAATTCCCGAAAGATATCAAAGAAATGTATCAGTGGGACGGAAAAACATACGCAGTACCGAAGGACATCGATACAATTGCTATGTGGTACAACAAAGATATGTTTGATGAAGCAGGAATCGATTATCCGGACGGAAGCTGGACATGGGATGAATTCTATGACATTGCAGAAAAACTTACAAAAGAAGACGGAAGCCAGTATGGTTTCGCAGCAAACCCGTCTAACGAGCAGGATACATGGATGAATATTGTTTACTCCATGGGCGGACGTGTACTGACAGATGACAACAAATCCGGTTTTGATGATCCAAACACTATCAAAGCAATGGAATTCGTTGACAAATGCGTTAAAAATGTAATGCCTCCTGCATCTACAATGTCCGAAACAGGTACAGACGTACTCTTCGGATCTGGCAAGGTAGCTATGATTTCTCAGGGATCCTGGATGGTATCTGCTTTCAAAGACAACGATTACATCAAAGAGCACTGTGATGTGGCAAGACTTCCGAAAGATGCTGAAACAGGAGAGAGCGTATCTATTTACAATGGTCTTGGATGGGCAGCATCTGCAAACACAGATATGCCGGACGAAGCTTTCCAGCTTATTGAGTGGTTCGGTACAAAAGATATGCAGCAGAAACAGGCTGACCTTGGTGTAACAATGGCAGCTTACGAAGGAATGTCCGATGGATGGGTTAACAGTGTTGACTGCTTCAACTTACAGCCATACATGGATGCAATGGACAATATCGTATTCAGACCACACACAAATGCAACACTTGCATGGTGGAACCCAATGTGCGAAGAACTGAAGAAACCATGGAATGATGAAGAAAGCATGGATGATGCATGCAAGAATATCGTTACTATTATGAACGATGCCATCGCAGAAGAGTCCTATTAATTAATATTCAGCAAAACCATTCATAAAAAATAAGAAACAGGAAAGCTGCCGCAGAAAAGATTCCGATCATGTGGTAACCGCAGAAGTCACAACAGGTATGCAGATGTGCGGCAGTTTTCCGTTCAAATCAGCAACAGAATTTTACGATAAGAAGGAGTGAGAACCGTGGCAAATCCAAAAAAAGGTACCAGTCAGGCGCGGAATGAATTCATCTGGGGATGGGCGTTCATTCTTCCTACAATGCTTGGTCTGATCATCTTAAATATCTATCCGATTTTTAAGACCATTTATGAGAGCTTTTTCAAGACCGGAGATTTCGGTAAGGGAAATATCTTCATTGGTTTTGACAACTATGTAAAGCTGTTCCACGATGCGGAAGTATGGCAGGCATTATTAAATACATTTAAATATGCCATTGTGGAAGTTCCGTTTTCCATTGCTATCGCACTTGTACTGGCAGTTTTATTAAACCGTAAAATGAAAGGCCGTGCTGTTTACAGAACTATTTTCTTCCTGCCCATGGTTGCTGCTCCGGCTGCGATCGCCATGGTATGGAGATGGCTGTTTAACTCAGAATTCGGTCTTCTCAATCACATTTTTCACACAAAGATCAACTGGATCTCTGATCCGAAGATCGCAGTTTATGCGATCGCAGTGATCGGTGTATGGTCTATCATCGGCTACAATATGGTACTTTTCCTGTCAGGTCTGCAGGAAATCTCAAGAGATTATTATGAAGCAGCAAGCATTGACGGAGCAACCGGAATCAAACAGTTCTTCCACATTACAATCCCGCTGCTTTCACCGACCATCTTCTTTGTAATGGTTACCCGTGTCATCGGTGCCATGCAGGTATTCGACCTGATCTTCATGGTTATGGATAGAAACAGTCCTGCACTTTACAAAACACAGTCACTTGTTTACCTGTTCTACCAGAATTCCTTTGTACAGAATAACAAAGGTTATGGTTCAACAATCGTCGTACTTCTTCTGGTTGTAATTATGATCATGACAGTATTCCAGAATATTGCGCAGAAGAAGTGGGTTCATTATAACTAAGGAGGGATAATTATGTCAGCAAGAGATAAAGCAAACAGAGTTCTGATCCATGTTATCCTGATACTGGTATCTATTACCATGCTGGTTCCTTTCTTATGGATGATCCTGACAGCTTTCAAAACTATGACAGAGGCAACCTCTGTCAACCCGTTCGTAATCCTCCCGTCTACATGGAGATGGGACAGTTTTAGAGAAGTAAGCGCAAATATGGATTTCTTACATCTGTATATCAATACCTTACTTCTGATCCTGGGTCGTGTTGTATGTGCGGTTCTGACAGCAACACTGGCAGGCTATGCATTTGGACGTCTGAACTTCAGAGGTAAAAACCTGATGTTCTCTCTGGTACTTTTCCAGATGATGGTGCCTGGACAGATCTTTATTATCCCGCAGTACTTAATGGTAAGTAAAATGGGAATGCTCAATACCATTTTTGCCCTGGTATTTCCCGGTATTGTTACTGCATTTGGTACATTTCTCCTCAAACAGGCTTATATGGGACTTCCGAAAGATCTGGAAGAGGCAGCACGTCTTGACGGATGTAACATCGGTCAGACCTTCCTGTTCATCATGGCTCCTCTGACACGTTCTTCTATGGTGGCACTGGGAATCTTCACAGCAGTATTTGCATACAAAGATCTGATGTGGCCTCTGATCTGTAACAAAGATGTAATGCCTCTGTCAGCAGCACTTGCAAAAATGCAGGGACAGTACACCAACAATTATCCGCAGCTGATGGCAGCATCTCTGCTTGCATGTATCCCGATGATCGTACTGTATCTGATCTTCCAGAAGCAGTTCATCGAAGGTATTGCAACATCCGGTGGTAAGCTGTAAGTTAAAAAAATAAAAAGAAGAATCCGGGAGGTTCGGGACATTTCCCCTGAACTATACAGGCAGAATTTTGTTATACAACTGGAAAGAGAAGAATAACAGAAGGCTGCCTGAAACTGGATATCTGATTGCTGAATTATCTGTAAAGGTGAAAGTCAGGACAAAATCATTAAGATAGAAAAAGGAAGGGGTAATAAAAAATGAAACCAGGAAGTCTTTATGACAGGATATTTGGATTTTTAGGTCGGTTAATTGCATTGAATTTACTATGGATCGTGTGCTCTCTTCCTGTTATTACAGCAGGGGCATCCACCACTGCTTTGTATTATTGTACATTAAAACTCCACAAGGATGGAGATATCCGGGTATTTCATGATTTTTTTAAAAGCTTTAAGCAGAACTTCAAACAGTCAACTTTGATCTGGATCCTGATGGCAGCAGTTGCAGTATTTCTTTATATGGAGAAAGAATCGTTGGTAACTATGCCTGGTTCCATGCCACAGATTTTCAATTACGTGATTCTGGCGGTATGTATTCCGCTGATTGCCATTGCACTGTACATATTCCCGACAGTTGCAGCATTTGAAAACAAAACAATGACTTTGATCACAAACGCATTTTATTTTGCGGTTAAACATATAGGTTATGCGATAGCAGTGGCAGTGATCACGATACTGCCAATGACCATGACACTTGTAGATGCAAAACTTTTTCCGGTATATCTGCTGATTTGGCTGATGGTGGGATTTTCCCTGACAGCCTATGCAGATTCCTGGTTTATGTGGAAACTGTTCAAACCGTATTTCAAAGAGGACGAAGAAGAACATCACTATGTAGATACAGAACCGGATCAGTATGCTTTTTAACAAAAAAACAACAAAGAAATGAGAGGTACAGAGTATGGAATGGATTAAGTATCATGAGGCAGAAAAAGTATTTGACCTGAGAACAGAAAACAGCACCTATCAGATGCAGGTAAGAGAGTATGATACTCTGGTTCATCTGTATTATGGATGCCCGGTAGGGGATTCCCTGATTACGGACAGGATTGTATGTGTGGACAGAGGATTCTCCGGAAATCCGTATGAAGCAGGAAAAGACAAAACATTTTCCCTGGATACTCTGCCGCAGGAATATACAGCTTACGGAAACGGAGATTATCGTATCAATGGTCTGGAAGTAGAGCAGGCAGACGGCAGCGACACTGCAAATCTGAAATTTGAATCCTATGAGATCACAAAAGGAAAATACAGCCTGAAAGGTCTCCCTGCAATGTTTGCAAAAGAAGATGAGGCAGAGACATTGGAGATTGTCCTGGCAGACCGTGTCAGCGGACTGAAAGCACATCTTCTCTACAGTGTATTCCCACATCTGGATGTGATCACCAGAGCAGTTCGTCTGGAACAGACTGGTGAGACACCTGTTACAGTAAAGAAAGCAATGTCTATGGAAATGGATTTTGAATATAGAGAAATGGATGCAGTTCATTTCTATGGCAGACATAACGTAGAACGTCAGATGGAAAGAACACATCTGGGTCATGCAAACTGGTCTGTAGGAAGTATTCGCGGCACTTCCAGTCATCATCATAACCCATTTGTAATCCTCTGCGACAGAAGCACAGAAGAAACATATGGAAACTGCTATGGATATGCACTGGCTTACAGTGGAAACTTTACATTTGAGACAGAGGTAGATCAGGTAGGACATACCCGTGTGGTAATGGGAATCCATCCATATCATTTCGCATGGACACTGGAAAAAGGTGACACATTTGAAACTCCGGAAGTGATTATGTCATATTCCGCAGAAGGATTTGGAAAACTTTCTCGCATTTATCATGATGCATACAGAAACAACCTGATCCGCAGCAAATACGTAGAACAGCCAAGACCAATCCTCGTAAACAACTGGGAAGCTACCTATTTTGATTTTGATGCAGACAAACTGTATCATATTGCAGAAGAAGCCAGGAACATCGGCTTGGATATGTTTGTTCTGGACGATGGATGGTTTGGCAAAAGAGATAATGACTGGTGCGCACTTGGTGACTGGGAAGTAAATGAAGAGAAGATCAAAGGTGGACTTCCTGCACTTGCAGAGAGAATCCACGGACTTGGACTGAAATTCGGTCTCTGGGTAGAGCCGGAGATGATTTCCGAGGACAGTGATCTCTACAGAGAATATCCGGACTGGGCATTGAAGATTCCGGGACGTGCTATGAATCGGAGCAGACATCAGCTCAATCTGGACATTACCAGAAAAGAAGTCCGTGACCATATCATGAACCAGATTTTCAAAGTTCTGGATGCATGCAAGGCAGATTATGTAAAATGGGATATGAACCGCAGTGTAGACAACGTATTCTCCGCAGCACTTCCAAAAGAACGCCAGGGAGAGGTTTATCACAGATATGTACTTGCAGTATATGAAATGATGGAAAGCCTTGTGCAGAGATATCCAAATCTCCTGTTTGAATCCTGCTCAGGTGGCGGCGGAAGATTTGATGCAGGAATGCTCTATTATTCTCCGCAGATCTGGTGCAGCGATAACACTGATGCTATTGACAGACTGAAAATCCAGTACGGTACTTCTTTCGGATATCCGGTAAGTGCAATGGGGGCTCATGTCAGCGTATGCCCGAACCACCAGTCCGGCAGGATCACACCATTCGAGACAAGAGGAACGGTTGCATCATCCGGTACATTTGGCTATGAACTGGATCTGATGAAGATGTCCGAAGAAGACAAAAAGACAGCCAGAGAGCAGATTCTGAAATACAAAGAAATCGAGCATCTGGTACAGTCCGGAGATTACTATCGTCTGATAAATCCATTTGAAAACAACAACCATGTACTCTGGCAGTTCGTATCCAAGGACAAAAAAGAGACAGTTGTATGTGGCGTAAGACTCCACAGCGAAGCTAATCCGTATATCTATCTTTTCTATCCTCAGGGACTGGATGCAGATCTGCATTACGAAGACATTGCAACCGGAAAAGTATACACAGGCGCAGCACTGATGAAAGCAGGACTGCCATTACCACTGACAACAGGTGATTACCAGCCAATCAGATTTACATTTAAGGCAGTGGAGAAATAATTACCGAATCAAATAAGTTATCTGATTCAATTGTAGGTGACTGTTTGAACATAATAAAAAGATGAAAACCAGTAATTAAGTTTATTAATAGCAGATAAGCTTAGTTACTGGCTTTTTTTGTCCTTTGCCATCTATAGATATCAATCAATAAATAATCACAAAATTTTATATGATATATCTTTATAAGATGTTGTAGAATGATGTAAAATAGTCGTAGAATTATAAAAAACGAGGCAGGTAAAGAAAAATGAAAGAGAAAATCAAAAAAATGCCGGGAAGAATCAGAAATTATTTTTGCTCACATATGAGTGCGCAGGTTACAGTAACAGTAGTATTACTTCTGATTCTGGCAGGTCTGGTCCTTCAGATTTACGTAAAAAATCAATATTTTAATTATCTGCTCAGGAATACCAGATCAATGGAAGAATCCATGATTGAAACATCGACGATTAATATTGATGCAAATCTGAAGGATATCATCAGTGCTGCATGCAATGTAGGAGTTAATGAGACATTAAGAGTTCTGGTAGAAAACACGGAAGCAGACGGAATACTTCTGGCAAAAGAAAAACTGACATTGGGCAGCAGAATGGATGATATTGCTCATCAGATTGGAAGTGTTGTATCTATTGCGATTGTATCAGATGAAGGTCTGTGGCAGGAGTATGGGGTTTATTGGTACCAGACATCTTCAAAAGGAGTATGGGAAGATGGCAATCTGGATAAACTTCAGGAAATATATGAAAAGACCATGGCACTTCAGAAAGAGAAAGCAAATGTCAGGTACTATGTAGAGACAGATCCTGCTGTTCACAGTCAGTGGCCGCAGATAAGAATGGTACATATTGCAGTTCCGCTGATTGGAAAAACTTACAGTTATTCTCATGTGAAAAA
Source organism: Blautia wexlerae DSM 19850 (assembly GCF_025148125.1). NCBI lineage: Bacteria > Bacillati > Bacillota > Clostridia > Lachnospirales > Lachnospiraceae > Blautia > Blautia wexlerae. The sequence goes on along the minus strand of NZ_CP102267.1, from coordinate 3,590,937 downwards.
TGTAGCGGTCGTATCTTTCGATATGGGAGATATTCTGGAAAAAAGTGCTTTTGACAGAGTAGCTGATAAACCTCTTTCGATTGGATATATTGCAGATGAAAATAACAGAATCATTTACCATCCAAATGAAGAGTACGATGGAATGACAGTGGAAAGTTACAGAAAAACGCTGGACAGTACCGAGAATATCAGCAGATCATTAAAATATTTTGGATGGACAGCATATATTACCACGGATCTTGGAAAAATGCGTGCACAGGTTAACCAGATGTATACCAGAAGCATTTATGTATATCTGTTTTTGTTGTGTATCTGTGGATTTTTATGGCAGTTTACAATACGAAGAGTATTAAAACCAATTGATATTATACGGGATTCTATGCGAAATATTAAACTTTCCAAGAATCTTCCGAAGATAGAAGTAAAGGGAACCAATGAGATATGGCAGTTGGCTGGTTATTATAACGAAATGGCGGAAACTCTGGAACGACAGTACAAGGAAATACGTAGATATTATCGTGAAAAGAATCTTTCTATCCGTCAGAAAAATAAGGCAGAGAAAGAAGCTCTGGAATCACAGATCAATGCACATTTTCTCTGCAATACACTGACTGCGATCAATTATAATGCGATAGATAATGAAGATTATGAGGTAGCAGATCTTCTGAAAAAGCTTTCCAATATGCTTTCATATACATTCTCAAGGAAGCTTGTGTCAGTAAGTCTGGGGCAGGAACTGAGATGGGTAGAGCAGTATCTATATCTGCAGAAGTTCAGGCTTATGGATGTGTTTGACTACGAGATTGAATTTCAGGAAGAATACGGCGAATGGCCATGCTGTAAACTGTTTATTCAGCCATTTGTGGAGAATTCTATCCTTCATGGTTTTGAAGGAAGAGAAAGCGGGGGAATGATCCGTATTACGGGTCACATTGATGGATCCAGATTCCGTCTTTGCATTGAAGATAATGGATGTGGAATGAATGAAGATACAGAGAAACTGATGCAGCAGATTCTTATGGAAAAGCATACTTTGGATTTGGCAGGAACAGGAATCGGGATTCAGAATGTAGTGACAAGACTGCGAATGTATTATGGAGAAGAACTTTCTGTAGTTTTGGAATCAGAACCTGAAAAGGGGACAAAATTTACTTTCTGGCTTCCAATACCAGAGAATCCGGAGAAAGATATAGAGTAAATAAATGTAGCAAAAAAAGTAACAGAGGAGGTCTTTATACATTGAGAATTTTAATTGCAGAAGATGAGCAGAGAACCAGACAGGGATTAGTAAGGGTTTTGCAGAGCCTGGGGGATGAGTATGAGATTGTGGCACAGGCATCTAATGGAAAAGCAGCGCTGGAAATGATTCTGGAACAGAAGCCGGATGTGGTTTTTATTGACATTAAGATGCCATTTATGGATGGGCTTTCAGTAATAGAAGCTGCCAGAGCACAGGGAGTTAAGACTGAATTTGTAATTGTAAGTGCATATGCAGACTTTGATTTTGCCAAGCAGTCAATCTCTCTTGGTGTAACAGAGTATCTTTTGAAACCTCTTACAAGAGATGAGGCAGAGGCAGTACTGAAGAAAATTGAGAATAAGATCAGTGGAAAAAACAGTTATTCCCGCAGAAAATCCAGAAATCTGAGAGATAAGTATCCAGATGCGCATCCTATGATCCTGCAGGCTCTTGATATCATACAGAGTGGATTCGCCGGAAAAATAAGCCAGAAGAAACTGGCCGAAGATCTTGGACTGAGCCAGGAATATTTCAGTTATCTTTTTGGGAAAAATATCGGAGAAAATTTCAGTACTTTTCTCAGGGAGTATAGAATTGAACAGGCACAATATATGCTGAGGGAAGAAATCTGTGATCAGAGGGATGTTCCTTATCAGGTAGGATTTTCCGATTCCAAATACTTCAAAAAAGTCTTTCGCGAAGTGACTGGAAAGAGTCCGTCTGAATATCTGATGGAAATAAAAGAGTAAAAAGATAAGAAAAAGGAGTAAAAAATTAACAAACAAAAAGTAAAAAAACGGAAATATATGGAAAAAATTTAAAAAATCTTAAAATATTTCCTGAATCTTAAAATATTATCCGTGCAAATTTCCTTTTTCCGTAAAATCTTGGGTTATGCGCTGGAAAAAGTAATGGTAAAATATATACAACAAAACAACAGAGAGACGACTAAAAATTGTGCAACTAACCAAAACAAAATCCAACTAAGAAGGAAAAGGGAGGAAAAAACATGAAAAAAACATTATTTGCAGCAACAGTATTGGCGGCTTCGCTGATGGCAGCATCAACTGTACAGGCAGCTCCGCAGGAAGTTACAATGTGGCATTACTTTGATCAGAAACCAGAGCAGGAAATGCTTGCAGACATGGTTGAAGAATACAACTCTTTACAGGATGATATTCATATCAATGCAACATTTGTATCCAGAACAGAGTTAATGAACCAGTACACAGTTGGAGCACTTTCAGGAGAACTTCCTGATATCGGACAGGTAGACTCACCGGATATGGCATCTTATGTATCTCTTGGAGTATTTGAAGATATCACGGATGAACTTGACGCATGGGGAGAATTGGATCAGTTTTATGATGGACCATTAAGCTCCTGTAAAGACCCAGACGGAAAAGTTTATGGACTTCCTCAGAACAGCAACTGTCTTGCACTTGCATGCAATATGGACCTTCTGAAGGCTGCCGGATACGATCATATGCCAGAGAGCCTTGACGAGTTCAAAGAAATGGTTGCAGCAACAACGGATTCATCCAATGATGTATATGGATTTGCAATGTGTGCAGTATCTACAGAAGAGGGAACATTCCAGATTCTTCCATGGCTGAGATCTGTACAGAATGGAACAGGCGTAAATGTTGATGACATTACAGCTGATTCAGCAGTAAATGGATTACAGACACTCGGTGATTTTGTAGCAAACGGATATATGAGCAAAGAGTGTGTAAACTGGACTCAGGCAGATGCATGGAATCAGTTCTGCGCAGGAAAAGCGGCATTTGCAGAATGCGGAACATGGCATCTGGCACAGACAGATGCAATTAATGGAGCATTTGAATATGACTTTACGCTTCTGCCAACCGGTGACAAAGGAACATCTACATCTACAATCGGTGGTGAGAACTTTGGTATCTGTAAAGGAACAGAAAACAAAGAAGCATGCGTTAAATTTCTTGAGTGGCTCTGCTCACAGGAAAATGAAGCAAAATGGGCAGCTGTAGGCGGAAAGATTCCTACAAGACAGGATGCAACAGCAGAATACACATTTGAACAGGATGGATTCAAGGTATTTACAGATGAAATGAACTATGCTCAGGCGCGTGGACCGCACGCTGAATGGCCATCTATCTCTGAAGCAGTTTATACAGCAACACAGTCTGTGATCGTAGACGGAACATCTGCAAAAGACGCTCTTGAAACAGCAGCAGCTAAAATTAATCCAATCGTAGAAGAAACTCCTCTTCCTGAAAGCAACTAAAACTAACAAACAGAGAAGGATGTGGCTTTAATGGCAGCAAAGTCTAGGACTATGGCGCAGCAAAAGACAAAAGAAGCATACTGTTTCATTGTACCTGCATTTATTTATATGATCCTTGTGCTGGGATACCCGATCGTTTATAACATTATTCTCAGTCTTAAGGATGTAAATGTAAAGAACCTGAAATCAGGAACTTCCGTATTTGTCGGATTACAGAACTATATTGATTTATTCCATGATCCGACATTTCTTCTGGTTCTGCGCAATACATTTATTTTTACAATAGCTTGTCTTATTTTCCAGTTTACCATCGGATTTGCATTTGCGATGTTTTTCAATCAGAAATTTAAACTCGCAGGTCCGATCAGAGGTCTGATTCTTGTCAGCTATATGATGCCAATGGCAGTAACTGGTCTTCTTGGTAAAAATATCTTTTCCAATGCAGGTCTTATCAATGACCTGCTTGGAAAAATCGGAATCAGCGGTCCGGAATGGCTGGTTAACACCAGCACAGCTCTGATTGCAGTAATTATTATGAACTGCTGGGTAGGTATTCCGTTTAATATGCTCCTTCTTGTATCAGGACTTACAAGTATTTCACCGGATGTATACGAGAGCGCATCCATGGATGGAGCAAACTGGGGACAACGTTTTCTTTTTATAACTCTTCCCCTGATGAAAGAGTCAATTCTTGCAGTACTGATGTTAGGATTTATCTATACATTCCGTGCATTTGACCTGATGTATATCATGACAGCCGGAGGTCCGTTGAATTCAACAGATGTGCTGGGAACATATTCTTATATGTTATCATTTACACAGTTTAACTTTTCAAAAGGTGCGGCAGTTGCAATGGTACTGTTTGCATGCCTGTTCCTTATTGGTCTGTTCTATCTGAAACTGTTATCAAAAGAAGAGGAGGAAGGCTGATATGGATAATATGACAGGTGCTGAAAAGGCAAAAGAGATCAGAAATTCGATATTTGCACTTCTTATTGCATTTATCTTCTTATTTCCGATTTACTGGCTGATACAGATTTCATTTAAGTCAGATGCAGAAACATTTGGAAAGGTTCTTACCTATTTTCCACATGATTTCACCTTTGAACCGTGGCTGGAAAACTTAACAGATAAAACGTTTCTGATATCTTTGAAAAACAGTTTTCTTAATGGACTTTTGACAATGGCAATTGCTCTGGTACTCGGTGTCCCGGCAGCATATGGAATGGGAAGATACAGAGTAAAAGGTGGAAATGTTTTCCTTCTTACATTTCTGATTTCACAGATGCTTCCTCCATCCCTGACATTGACCCCAATGTATCTGATTTTCAGTAAATTGGGCTTTCTTGGAAATCATCTGACAGCTCCGGTTGCGATTGCAGCCAGTTCTATACCGTTTGTAATCGTAACATTGAGACCTTATTTCAGAAGTATTCCGGTATCATTGGATGAGGCCGCAAGACTGGATGGATGCGGATCGGTAAAAGCATTTCTTATGGTTATGCTTCCGGCAGTAAAAACAGGAATTATTACTATTATGGTTATTTCATTCCTGAACGGCTGGAATGATCTGGTATATTCAATGACATTTAATGTTGCAGAGATAATGAGACCTTTGACAGCGAATATTTATAAATTCCAGAGTGCATATGGTACAAGATGGAACTGTATCATGGCTTATGGTGCAATACTGGTACTTCCGGTAATTCTGATGTTTATTTTCTTACAGAAATATATTGTAGGCGGTCTTGTCGCAGGTGCGGTAAAAGACTGATAAAATAAAGCTATTATTTATATTATAAACAAGTTCAGCGGATTAGAACAAAACAGATAAAACTGCAGTTCCAATTCGCTGAAACTCCATTAAGAATGAAAAGGAGAAGGCAGAAATGGCAAATCAGGAAGAAGTAAGAGACGTATATGGGTATTTTGAGCAAAAAGGAAATGCGCTGTGCTACCGTTATGAGGCTGAACGGGTAAGAATTGAGCCGTGGGGTGCTGACAGCCTTCGTGTACGTGCATGGAAAACCGCAGAGATGGATCCGGCAGACTGGGCATTGATCAAACCAGAGAAGGAAATCACACCGGAAATCGAAGTTCGCGAAGACGGAGCAACGATCCGTAATGGTAAGATCCGTGCAGAGATTAATCTGATCGGTAAAATTGCATTTTATAATCAGAAAGGAGAACTTTTACTGGATGAGTATGTCCGCAACAGAAAAGATATGTTCGGAAATACCTGCAGTTCTCTTGAAGTAGAAGCCAGAGAATTTAAGCCTATCACAGGTGGGGATTACAGACTGACAATGCGTTTTGTTTCCACACCGGAGGAGAAAATATATGGTATGGGCCAGTATCAGCAGCCATACCTTGATGTAAAGGGAGCTGATCTTGAACTGGCACACAGAAATTCACAGGCAAGTGTTCCGTTCATGCTTTCTAGTCTTGGATATGGATTCTTGTGGAATAATCCGGCTGTAGGACGTGTAAATTTTGGCAAAAATATTACAACATGGGAAGCATTTTCTTCCAAGAAACTGGATTATTGGATCACAGCAGGTGACACACCGGCCGAAATCGAAGAAGCTTATGCAAATGCAACAGGCAAAGTTCCGATGATGCCGGAATATGCAATGGGATTCTGGCAGTGCAAACTTCGTTATCAGACACAGGAAGAACTTCTTGAAGTAGCAAGAGAATATAAACGCCGTAACCTCCCGATTTCTGTAATAGTTGTTGACTTCTTTCACTGGCCAATGCAGGGCGAATGGAAATTTGACCCGACATACTGGCCGGATCCGGATGCAATGATCAAAGAACTGAAAGATATGGGAATTGAACTGATGGTTTCCATCTGGCCGACAGTAGATTACAGAAGCGAGAATTTCAATGAAATGAAGAGTAAAGGTCTTCTGATCCGCGTAGATTCCGGATATCCGATATCCATGGATTTTCAGGGAAATACACTTCATTACGATGCAACTAATCCGGAAGCACGTGAATATGTATGGGAAAAAGCAAAGAAGAATTATTATGATAAAGGTGTAAAAGTATTCTGGCTGGATGAAGCAGAACCGGAATATACAGTTTATGATTTCGAGAATTATCGTTATCATCTCGGACCGGATATTCAGGTTGGAAATATTTATCCTGTTATGTATGCAAAGACATTTTTTGATGGAATGAAAGCAGAAGGACAGGAGAACATTATCAATCTTCTCCGCTGCGCATGGGCCGGTTCACAGAAATATGGTGCACTGGTCTGGTCCGGAGACATCAAATCTTCCTTCCCGAGTATGAAAAATCAGGTTGCAGCAGGTCTTAATATGGGAATTGCAGGTATTCCGTGGTGGACAACAGATATCGGCGGATTTTTCGGAGCAAATATAAATGATCCGGAATTCCATGAACTTCTGGTCCGTTGGTTTGAATATGGATGCTTCTGTCCGGTTATGAGACTTCACGGATATCGCTGGCCGCTTCAGCCTCAGTATGGTACAACTGGTGGAGCTACATGTGTATCAGGAGCACCAAATGAGGTATGGAGTTACACAGATCAGGTTTGTGAGATTCTGTCAGATTATTTGAGATTAAGAGAGCGCATGCTTCCATATATTACAGAATTGATGGAGGAGGCTCATGAAAAAGGAACTCCTGTTATGCGTCCGCTGTTCTATGACTTCCCGGAAGACAAAGAAAGTTGGAATGTAGAGACAGAGTATATGTTTGGACCAAAAGTTCTGGTAAAACCGATCACAGATGCAGATGCACGTGAGACAGATGTATATCTTCCTGGTGGAGCCTCCTGGACAAATGCATGGACAGGTGAAACCTTTGAAGGTGGACAGAAAGTACATGTGGCAGCACCGATCGAGCAGATTCCATTGTTTACAAGAGATGGTTACAAACTGCCGATGAAATAAAGAAGTTTAAAGATCAGGAGGGTGTCGCAGAATTATCGAGGGATAATTTTCGACACCCTTTTAAAGAACATTTAACGGTGTCACCGCTGATCCAAATGGATGATAAAGGAGAAGAAAAAATGGGAAAAGCAGCAAATTCAAGTATTTCTCTTAAACAGATTCATGTTACAGATAATTTTTGGAATAAATATGTGCATCTGGTAAAGGATGTGATTATTCCTTATCAGTGGGATATTCTGAATGATAAACTGGAAGATGTAGAAACCAGTCATTGTATAGAAAATTTCAAAATTGCAGCAGGAGAAAAAGAGGGAGAATTTCAGGGCGCCGTATTTCAGGATACGGATGTTGCAAAATGGCTGGAAGCAGTTGGTTTTGTGTTAAATTATGAAAGAGATGAAAAGCTGGAAGAATTGGCTGATGAGACGATTGAACTGATCGGACGTGCACAGCAGCCGGATGGATATTTAAATACATATTTTACGATCAAAGAACCGGATGGACGATGGAGTAATCTTATGGAAGGTCATGAGCTTTATACAGCAGGGCATATGATCGAGGCAGCAGTAGCATACTATGAAGCAACCGGAAAACGTAGATTCCTGGAAATTGTATCAAAATTTGCAGATCTTGTCTGCCAGACTTTCGGACCGGAAGAGGGAAAAATCCATGGATATCCGGGACATCAGGAAATAGAACTGGCACTTGTAAAGCTTTACCGTGTAACACGTGAGAAAAAATATCTGGATCTGGCAAAATATTTCATAGATCTGAGAGGTACTGGCAAAAATTATTTTCTGGAGGAGGAAAAGAGACCGGGACATAAGCGTATTTTTCCGGATTTTGTAAATTATGATACCATGTATGCGCAGGCACATAAACCGGTAAGAAAACAGAGGACAGCAGAAGGACACGCTGTAAGAGCAAACTATATGTATTCTGCAATGGCAGACCTGGCATATGAATATCAGGATAAAGAATTACAGCAGGCATGCCGAAACTTGTGGGATAATATGGTGCACAAAAGAATGTATATTACAGGAAGTGTTGGATCTTCTGGATTCTTGGAACGATTTACAACAGATTATGATCTGCCAAATGACAGCAATTATTCTGAGACATGTGCTACGATTGCACTTGCTATGTTTGGAAAGAGAATGGCAGATATGGAGAAGGATGCTTCTTATATGGATGTAGTGGAACGGGCTTTATATAATACACTTTTATCAGGCATAGCTATGGATGGAAAAAGCTTTTTTTATGTAAATCCTCTGGAAGTATGGCCGGTAAGCTGTATGCCGAGAACTTCACGCGAACATGTGAAACCTGTCAGGCAGAAATGGTTTGGTGTTGCATGCTGCCCGCCAAACATTACCAGAACATTGGCATCTCTTGGACAATACATCTATTTCCAAGAAGAAAATGAAATTTACGTAAATCTGTATGTTGCAAATGAAACAGAAGTTACACTTAATGGAGTTCCGTTCAAAATTACGTTAAAAGGAAATTTCCCATGGGAAAACAAGATGACAGTTTCTGTAGATGGTGTGCAAGAAACTGAGGCGATGATCGCATTCAGGGTTCCGGCATATGCAGAGAATTTCAAAATTTTGAGAAACGGTAAAGAAGAGAATCTGACAGAAGACCATGGATATATTAAAATTTCCGGAAAAATGTATAAAGAAACATTTGAAATAAGTTTTGATGCAGAGCCAGTATTTGTTCATGCAAATCCACAGGTAAGAGTTGACAGTGCAAAAGTGGCAGTAGTAAAGGGACCTCTGGTTTACTGTGTGGAAGAAGCGGATAACGGGGAGAATCTTTCTTCTGTTATGGTTAATACTGATCAGAAGATTGAAGAAACATATGATGACGAACTTCTGGAAGGATGCAGTGTACTCCATATAACCGGCAAAAAAATTTCAGAGAAGGGTTGGAATGAAGGAATATTGTATCAGAACAGAAAAGTAGAACTGGAAGATGTTAAATTGACACTGGTACCATATTGTTATTGGGGAAATCGTGAAAATGGAGAAATGCTTGTGTGGATGAAGGAACTTTTTTATATGTAATTCGCTGATAAAATAAAGGAAAAATAAAAGGAGATCACAGAAAAATATGTGGTCTCCTTTTGGTCTGTTCAGTATTTGTTTGATTATAGGCTGACAATTATTTTTTCTTTTTGGAATTATGCTCCGGTTCCGGATTCATCCCGTCGATTATATGCTCAATCATCATCTTTTTTACATAAACATCAAAGCTTAACAGACAGATAAAGGAAAATCTTTTCAGGTTCGCCTGATCTTCTTCATCTGCGTCCCCGAAAGTATCCTGTGCTGTTTTGTATTTGCGCAGAAGGTCTTTTTTCAGGGATTCAATCTGTTCCTTTTCCATGCTGAAAACTTCATTATAAATATAAGTCATATCTTTCTCAGTCATGGATTTAAAATATTTCTGCGTGATCGGTGTGAGCAGAGTCTGGATATCATTGATGGAAAGAATATTCTTGAAATAGTAAATAAAAATCAGCATCAGCACATGTTCTTTGGAATAACGTTTCTTCTCAGGCGGGGGAAGGAGCTTATTCTTTGCATAATTGTTGATCATAGTCTTGGTGAGAATCTTGTCGTCTGCGTAACGTTTGGAAGAAACGAGCTGTTCTTCCATAAAGGTTGTTACCTGATCCATATATAAATCAATATTTGGGATGTCTTCCGGTTTAATATAGTCAATCCTGGATACACTTTCCAGAATGCTGTTTATCATGTCTTTATCATCGATTGTCATCTTTTATCACCTCTGTTCCTTATTATATAGTTTTAAATACTACTTGTAAATGTTTTTTTTACTCATTACAGAATTTATATCCGCTTGAATAACTGCGCGTCGCATTCTCGTTACTTTAGCCTGCAAATAAAAAGTCAATACTAAAATTGAAGAAAGTTAAAAAACTTTACAGGTTAAAAATTAGGCATTAAAATAAGGCCACCACAACCAGTGCTGGTCTGAAAGTAAAAGTTTTGAATTAGCTTGGATCAGGAAGAACAGAAAGATATTCTTTCACTCGTCCATAGTATATTCTGAGAAATTTATTAGCACCTGCAGTCATATAAACATAGTAAGGCTTACCCTGGGTGCGTTTTCTGTCCGTGAATTGATATACAGGATCATCCTGAGGCATGGTTTTGATAAGAACATCCATTACTTGAAAAAGAGTCTTTCTTAAATGTGAAGATCCACGTTTGGATGTTGGGACGCTTTTTTGTGCATAGGAACCAGATTCGTTTACCCCAGGATCAACTCCGGCGAATGCAGTAAGGGCTCCTTTATGCGTGAATCTGGTTACATCACCGATCTCAGCCATAAGCTGTGGACCGAGAGATGGACCAATCCCTTTAAACTGCATGACAATTGAGTATTCAGGAAGCTTTGAGGCAGTCTCGTTCATGAGAGTGCGTATTGTTTCGACAGTAACGGAAGTACTGTTGAGCTGATCGATAGCTTATCTGATGATATGTTTGGTTATTTCATTCTTAGGAAATACTGGAACAAGTTCCTTTGTTTTGGTGTAAATTTCTTCCGCTTTTGATTTATTGAAGGCATATTTTTTGCGCTTGCACCAGTTCTGATAATGTTCAACAAAAGCGTTTAGAGACATTTTACGAATGCAATCTACATGCCAGTATGTAGAGACAAAATCAACTCATTTCTGGGAACCATCACTGCGGGTGGGACTATTGAAATAAGTATTTGCATTTGGATAGGTCTGGTCAATGAGGCCAATAAGATTATTTTTCATAGCCGTTTTTTGTTTCACATAGAAATGGAACTGACGATTCATGACCTTTAGCTGAGCGCGTAATTCATCTGTAATACTATACGGTTCAAGACTTTGCCATTTGTCAAGAGCGTAGCGGGCAATCTTGACAGAATCAGCTTTGTCGGACTTGATCTTGCGAAGAGAATCGTTATTAAAATCTTTGACCAACTTGGGATTAACAGCACTGACAAAGAGATCTGCTGCTGAAAGCTGGTGAGCAAGTGCTTCGTAGTAGCGGCCGGTATGTTCCATTACAACCCGGGATTCACCTTCGATAGAATGAATAAGTTTAATAAGTGAATGGATATCACTGGATGTGTGCTTAATCTCAAAAGGAGAGGATACAATCTCCCCAAATGGTCTCAGAATTGTAACCATACTTTTACCTTTTGAAACATCGATACCTACTGCGTTCATAAATTTATCACTCCTTAAAAAATATTACAATGGATAAATACCAGTTTTACTCATTACCTGTTCAAACTACTGTGTGTGACACGAATGCACCTAATGTGATTCAACCTGCATAAAACGAGCACTGTGAATGAGGAGCCGGTTATCAGTCTAAAGTACGGACGCGAGGTCCAAGTGATGAAGTCGATATACCATTGCATCCTACATTCTAACAGTTTAAGTAATGAGATGGATAAATCCTTACTGGAAGTAAGGGGATTACCCATAAATATATTGTAGTAGTGATGAGTTAGACGGGCAAATTTTTTACTCAAAGAAAGAACGCATGTTTACTTCTGGCACTATATGTGCTAAAATATAGACATGGGTAATAGAAAAAATAAAACAACAGAATCTGAGAAAAGAGTTATCAGGGAGAAATAAAAATGCAGATAATATCCAGTTATGGTGTAGAATTACGAAAACAGAATATCCCGATCCGCCAGACACTGGAGATCTACCGTTCTGCTGTCAGTTATCTGATTGGAATTTATGTGCAGGTATGGGAAAAATTAGCAGAAATCCCGGATGCAAAGAGGCGTTTTAATGCTGCAGAACATCTGGTACATACTACGAAGAAAAACCATGCCTGTTTTGATTTTGATATCCGATTCTCAAAGATGCCTTCCTATCTGCGCAGATCTGCCATCCGGCATGCACTGGGGACAGTATCCTCTTATAAAACACGGCTGGATCTATGGGAAAAGACAGACAGAAAGAGCGGGAAACCAAAGCTTGTATATGAAAACCACGCCATGCCGGTCTTCTACCGTGATGTCATGTACCGTGAAGGAGCGGAAGGGAAAGACGAAGCATACCTGAAACTCTATGACGGCCATGACTGGAAATGGTTCTGTGTACGTCTGGAGCATACGGATATGGAATATCTGAGAAAATGCTGGTCAGGAAAAAAGGCATCTGCCCCGACTCTGGAAAAGAGACACCGGAAGTACTTTTTGCGTTTTTCCTATAAAGAGGAAGTAACACTTACCAAAACACCTGTGAAAGAACAGATCATCTGCAGCGTGGACTTAGGGATCAATACCGATGCAGTCTGTACCATCATGCAGGCAGACGGAACTGTCCTGGGAAGAAAATTCATAGATCATCCCAGTGAAAAAGACCGGATGTACCGCACACTGAGACGGATCCGCAGATCCCAGAGGGAACATGGTTCTGCGCAGACACAGGGAAGATGGGCATATACGAAACGTCTGAATACAGAACTGGGCAAAAAGATTGCAGGTGCGATTGTAAGATATGCGGAAGAAAACCATGCAGATGTGATCGTGTTTGAGTATCTGGAGATGCAGGGGAAGATATCGGGAAAGAAAAAACAGAAACTGCACCTGTGGAGAAAGCGGGATATCCAGAGGCGCTGTGGACATCAGGCACACAGGAAAGGGATGCGGGTATCCAGGATCTGCGCATGGAATACCAGCAGGCTGGCTTATGATGGTTCCGGGGCGGTAATACGCGACTGGGAAAATCACAGCCTCTGTACTTTCCAGACAGGAAAACGATATAATTGTGACCTGTCAGCATCCTATAATATAGGAGCGAGATATTTTGTCAGAGAACTTTTAAAACCCCTTCCGGCAACGGAAAGGTCTTTACTGGAGGCAAAAGTCCCTCCTGTAAAGCGTAGAACCTCATGTGTCTATGCGGATCTGAGAAAACTCCATTCAGAAATGGAACTCTTAAAAGCAGCATAGATACAGGCAGATATACAACGGACTACCTGTAATGTGGGAACCAGCCATATCCGGCATGGGAAATGCGCATAACTGCGCACCTAAATTACAGGCGTATCCGCCGATATTCAGTCTGACGCCTAAAGCGTCTGGAAGCACGTGACTTTAGTCATGTGAGGTTTACTTTACAGGAATCAGTTGTAGGCGAACAGATTTTTGTGTATAATCATAAAGATATATGCCTGTTCAGGCACAAAAAATATTTCGAGAGATGTAAACGGTAACCGGTACATATTTTGAATCTGAAAGATTGTTGCAGAAATCAACTTGTTGATCAGCATGGTTGTTTGTAAAATAATGTACCGTACAGGAAGAAGACAGGAGAAAATATGAGCGATATTTATAGTACATTAAATCCTCAGCAGCAGGAAGCGGTTTACCATACAGAAGGTCCACTGCTGATCCTTGCGGGAGCGGGTTCGGGAAAGACAAGAGTACTTACCCACCGCATTGCTTACCTGATAGATAAAAAGGGAATCAATCCCTGGAACATTCTGGCTATCACATTTACAAATAAAGCAGCCAGTGAGATGAGAGAACGTGTAGATAAAATAGTGGGATTTGGTTCCGAGAGCGTATGGGTTTCCACATTCCATTCTACCTGTGTGCGTATTCTGCGTCGTTATATTGATCGTCTTGGATATGATACCAGATTTGCTATTTATGACACAGAAGATCAGAAAACTCTGATGAAAGAAGTATGCAGAAAACTGAATATTGACACCAAGAAAACAAAGGAACGTTCTCTTCTGGCACAGATTTCCCATGCAAAAGATGAACTGATCACACCGGATGAGATGGAACTGAATGCAGGTGGGGACTTTGTTAAAAAGAAGGTTGCTGAGGTATATCGGGAATATCAGGCTGCTTTGCGCAGAAATAATGCGCTGGATTTTGATGATCTGATCGTAAAGACCGTAGAGCTTTTTCAGAACTGCGGAGATGTTCTGGAAAATTATCAGGAACGTTTCAGATATATCATGGTGGATGAGTATCAGGATACCAATACTGCACAGTTTAAATTTATAAGCCTGTTGGCCTCTAAATATGAAAACCTCTGTGTAGTCGGTGATGATGACCAGTCTATCTATAAATTCCGCGGTGCAAATATTGGAAATATTCTTGGGTTTGAGCATGTTTTTCCAGATGCAAAAGTTATCCGTCTGGAACAGAATTACCGTTCCACAAAGAATATTCTGAATGCAGCCAATGCGGTGATCGCAAACAATACCTCACGTAAATCAAAAACACTCTGGACTGAGAATTCGGAGGGGGAACGAATCCATTTCCGCCAGTTCATGAACGGATATGAGGAAGCAGAGTATGTGGTAGGTGAGATTTCCAGAGTTCACAGAGAGAATGGTGCGAAGTATAAAGACTGTGCAGTTCTGTACAGGACCAATGCACAGTCACGACTCTTTGAAGAGAAGTGTCTTCTTGCGAATATCCCTTACAAGATTGTAGGCGGTGTGAATTTCTATGCGCGTAAAGAAATCAAAGACCTGTTATGTTATCTGAAGACAATTGACAATTCCAGAGATGATCTGGCAGTCCGCCGTATCATCAATGTACCGAAGCGTGGAATCGGAGCCACAACTCTTGGCAGAATACAGGATTATGCGGATAAAATGAGTGTGAGTTTCTATGATGCCTTGCGTGTGGCAGAGGAAGTTCCGTCTATCGGAAGAAGTCTTTCAAAGATTGATGGGTTTGTAACCTTTATCCAGAGTTTAAAGAGCAAGGCAGAGTCCTATACAGTACGTGAACTTCTGGAAGAAGTGATTGAACTTACCGGATATGTGGCAGAGCTGCAGGCTGAAGATACAGATGAATCGAAGGCAAGAATCGAGAATATTGATGAACTTATTTCCAAGACAGAATCCTATCAGGAAGCAATGGAAGAACAGGGACAGACTGCCACACTTTCAGGTTTTCTCGAGGAGATTGCACTGATCGCAGACATTGACAGCGTGGATCCGGATCAGGATTATGTGCTTCTTATGACACTACATAGTGCCAAAGGTCTGGAGTTTCCGAGAGTATTTCTCGCAGGAATGGAAGATGGGATGTTTCCGTCTTATATGTCCATTATATCAGATGACAGATCTGATCTGGAAGAAGAGAGAAGGCTCTGTTATGTGGGTATCACAAGAGCTATGGAGGATTTGACGCTGACAAGTGTCAGACAGCGGATGCTCCGGGGAGAAGTACAGTATAATAAAGTATCCAGATTTGTACGTGAAATTCCGCGGGAGCTTGTGGATCTGGGACAGGAAGCTCAGGAAAAGAAGAAAAAGATTGAAGAGATGATTCAGGCAGACAGAAACCTTGCAAAAATGAAAATGGCTTTTGAGACGAAAACATTCAAGCCCAGAGAATTTAAGGTGACGAAGGCTGCTGCACTGGATTACGAAGTGGGAGACACTGTCCGCCACATTAAATTTGGTGTAGGAATTGTTAAAGACATTGTAGACGGCGGAAGAGATTATGAAGTCACTGTTGATTTTGACAAAGTGGGAATAAAGAAAATGTTCGCAGGATTTGCAAAGCTGAAAAAACTATAATAATTTCAGAATCAGGATGATGCAGGCAAGTCACGCCTGCCGTCTGTTAACCGGGCGATTGGGGCAGGTGACTTAAGTCACCTGCGGAGGCTGCGAAAAGCAATAAGCAGTAAGGCGAACGATTTTATCCGCTTTATATATGAGACAGGAGTTCAGGAAGTTTCATAAGACTGTCAAATTCATGATCAGGGATGATTTCTGAAGTCTTCTCATGGCTGGGATTAAACCAGATCGTGCGGATTCCGGCATTGATGCCGCCCTGGATATCAGAGGTCAGGCTGTCCCCGATGATTACTGCTGTTTCCTTATGGAAATCAGGGATTCTGGAGAAGCAGCAGTCAAAGTATTCCCTGCCCGGTTTATTGTATCCCAGTTCTTCGGAGATAAAAATACTCTCAAAGTAACGGGAAATTCCGGAACTTTTAAGCCGTCCCTTCTGGACACTTAAGGTACCGTTTGTAACCAGATACATCCGGTATTGACCGTAAAGAGTTTCGAGCAATTCTTCTGCACCATCTATGAAATAGTGTCCCTGGGCCAGAAGAGTTTCATAGGTATGTGCAGCTTCTTTTGCAGGTACATCCACATTCAGCTCTGCAAAAAGAAGCCGGAATCTCCGAAGCTTTACCTGGTCTCTGGTGATCTTGCCCTGTTCAAGAAGCTTCCACTGGGCGAGGTTGAGCTCACTGTAACGCTTCAGAACTGAAGGCTCGGGAGCAATGTGAAAACTTTTCAGAGTTTTTGCGATAGCTGCTCTTTCTGCCCGGTTAAAATCAAGTAATGTATTATCAAGATCAAAAAAAAGTGTTTCTACCATAAGTATTTATCCTCTCTTATCAGATCGTTGCTGTCGGCATATTTTTAAGTCAGGGGCAAAATTCATTCCAGATTGCCTGTGGCAATGGAATTTTGGCTTGTATGTCTCGGGATTGTGTGAATAGTAACCCCCTGATATCATTATAATAAAGAAACTAACAAAAGTATAGAATAAATGCAGATATCTTATGGTAAAATTACAGAGAAAGTGTTATAATAATTTCATTAAACAGCAGACGGCAGAAGTGTTAAGTGTCAGCTGATGAATTATTGAGAGGATGGTGCGATTATGAATATCAAAATTGAAGAATTATTATCAGCATTAAACAGAAAAGAAGAAGAGAAAGAAAAAAATACAGTCCTCTGGGTACTGGCAATCATTGGCGCAGTTGCAGCAGTAGCAGGTATCGCATTTGCTGTATATCATTTCTTTGCTCCGGATTATCTGGAAGATTTTGAAGAGGATTTTGACGATGACTTCGACGATTATTTCGAAGATGAAGAAGAATAATTACCTGTAATATGAAAATGAAAGAATAGCTCCGGCTTATACCGGGGCTATTTTTATGGAGGTTATATGAAAAAAGGCGAAATTTATGAAGGCGTGATTGAGAAAGTAGATTTTCCCAATAAGGGAATTGTGATAACAGACGGACAAAAAGTTACCGTAAAGAACGGAATGCCCGGACAGAAAGTCCGTTTTATGATCAATAAGAAGCGTTCCGGACGTGCAGAGGGAAGACTTCTGGAAGTATTGGAGAAGTCTCCGCTTGAAACAAGAGAACCGGTCTGCAGCATTTTTCCGGAATGTGGAGGATGCATGTATCAGACCATGTCCTATGAAAACCAGCTCAAAATGAAAGAATGTCAGGTTCGTGAACTGTTGGATGGTGCATTGAACGGCACTGATTACCAGTGGGAGGGAATTCATGGAAGTCCCATTGAATTCAGATATCGAAATAAAATGGAATTCTCCTTTGGTGATGCATATAAGGATGGTCCGTTGACGCTGGGTCTGCACAAAAAAGGCAGTACCTATGATGTTCTTACAGCAGATGACTGTCAACTGGTTCATGAAGATATGACGAAAATCCTGACTTGTGTGCATGAATACTTCCTGAAACGAAACGTTTCCTATTATAAAAAGATGCAGCATACAGGATATCTGCGCCATCTGCTTCTCCGCCGCGGTGTGACTACAGGAGAGATTCTGGTCCATGTGATTACCACCAGTCAGGAAGAACATGATCTGGAATCTCTGAAAGAAGAACTTCTTGCACTTCCGCTGGAGGGTAAAATTGTGGGAATCATGCATATTATCAATGATTCTCTTTCTGATGTGGTGCAGAGTGATGAGACACGTATCCTTTACGGTCAGGATTTCTTTTATGAAACGCTTCTGGGACTGCGATTTAAGATCAGTACATTTTCATTTTTCCAGCCTAATTCACTGGCTGCGGAAGTGCTTTATTCTATTGTACGTGAGTATATCGGAGATACGAAGGATAAAGTAGTGTTCGACCTTTACAGCGGAACCGGAACGATCGCCCAGCTTGCAGCCTCCGTAGCGGACGAAGTGATAGGCGTGGAAATTGTGGAAGAGGCAGTAGAAGCTGCAAAACAGAATGCAGCACTGAATAACCTGAGTAATTGTAAATTTATTGCAGGAGATGTCCTTAAAGTTCTGGATGATCTGACGGAGAAACCGGATGTGGTAATTCTGGATCCGCCAAGAGATGGAATCCATCCCAAAGCATTGCCGAAGATTCTTTCTTATGGGGTAGACCATATTGTATATATTTCCTGCAAAGCGACCAGCCTGGCAAGAGATCTTCCAGCATTTCTGGCGGCAGGGTATAAGCTGGAAAAAGCCTGCTGCGTTGATCAATTTTGTCAGACTGTTCATGTGGAGACTGTGGTGTTGCTACAAAGGAAGAATATGTAGAAATCCTTGAATTTACGCACTTTGCAGAGTTTTTTAGCTTCAACAGGATTGCTGAAAATCACAAGGAAAAAGAGCTTGTGAGGAAGGTGACTGTTGTTGTAGCGTTAGACCTCGGTTGTGGGAATACAAAGAATTCTGAATATGAAAGTAAATAGAGAACTATCAGATATATTGATAGAACGTAGGGATACTTGAAAGAGTGTCCCTATTTTTTATATTAGGGCATTCCATTAGGAGTGCCTTTTTCAATTCAATTTAAAAGGAGGTTCACTATGAACAACACAGCGTTAGGAGCAGAAAACAAAAAGGAACAGACAATCAATTTTATCAGCGAAGCACATGAAAAATTCTACTATGAAAAATTAAAAGAGGTACGCTATCAGGATGTGTACCACAAGGCACTTTGCTATTGCCTTGGTATCAGCGATGATACAAGAAGAAATGTTGATAGCATCTATGATTTTAAGACGGGATGTGTAAAAACTGAGTGTCTGCATGAAGGCTGGCAGACCAGTGGCAGTATGAAGGTGGTGCGAATGGCATTTAACCTGTATTGCAACGGCACACCGAGTGTAGATGATTACGCAAAAACAGAGGAACAGGTAAACGAGTGCAGGCAGTATACAGTGGAGGACTTGTTTTGCTGTGCCTATGCACCTTTCTTTTGGCCGGCGATACAGATCCGCTATCCGGAGTATGCGACTTATAACCGGGAACTGTATGCCTTATTTGGAGGAGCTGACTAATGTTAAAAGTCAGATTGATGGGAACGAAGAATGACATTGTGTGGTTTCAGAAAATCTTACAGCGTCATCCAAAAGTAGAAGTTCTGGAGATATCAGAGCTTTATAGCAATAAAAGGACAAACAAATATTATAGAGCTTATGCGGAAGTACAGAAAAGCAACGTGAACTCTCCAAACTTTCATAACAGGGATAGATACTCCATTTGCGGAGGGAGGAACGGCGTTTCTTCGCCGCACCTTCCTCCGCTTTTTCTTTTTGTCTGTATCCTTGTCTTTTGCCTGTCCGCACCGGATAATATGAGTAGAATAAGAAGCGTAGCAAAGGAGTGAAAACAGATGCTGACCTTTGAAAAGGTGCTGGAGATTTTTGCGGATTATCTGACCGCAGACGAGACCATAGAAGTTTATATCAGCCGCCATGGATGTGTAAGAGTTGAATTTGATCAAGATTTTCACTATTGCTCTGGCGAGGTGTGCCATACTCCCAAGGAACTGTTCGACCTCTTAGCCGATGATTACCGGACTTATCTGGAGATTGAACTGACCAAAGGAAAACGGGAAGTGACGGAAGATGATGAGAGAGAAGCGGATGCCCTGTGCAAACGGCATCTGGAGCGTTGGAAGGAGGAACAGGAATGAAGATTTTGAAATGTCTGCTGATGATCGTAACTGCACCGGTCGTTTTGGTGTTGACGCTTTTTGTCTGGCTCTGCACGGGGCTGATCTACATATCCGGTCTGGTGCTTGGTCTACTAAGCACGGTAATTGCTCTGCTTGGCGTGGCTGTGCTGATTACCTATTCCCCGCAGAATGGTGTGATTTTGCTGGTTATGGCATTTTTGATTAGCCCGATGGGGCTGCCGCTGGCTGAGATCTGGCTGCTGGGAAAGGTGCAGAGTTTGAAATTTGCGATCCAGGATTGGATGTATGGGTAAATGATGTGAATATAATCTGGAATGAAAAGAAGCAGGACAATGGGAGATGAGACCCAATGCCCTGCTTCTCTGTTTATTCGGAACGAACTGTAATATATTTTTGATTGCGACTTTTAGGTTTATCGGGAATAGTCATTTCTAATTGCCCGGATTCTAAAAGCGGATTGATATGCTTCAAAGTGAAGTTTCTTAAATCTTTGAAGCCACAAAATACTGCAAGCTCTTTCTTGGATTTTGGTGTTGTGCAAAAAGCCAAAATCTGTTTGGACACCGTTGATAGTTCAATAACTTGGTGGGTAACTTGGTGGATAACTTGGTGGGCGTCACCCTCTAAGTTGTAGTTTACATTTTTCAAGATGACTCTGAAATCTGTCGCTGTTGAGGAAAATTCGGGCTTATATGCCTCTGTGTATCCAGGCAGCTTTTCGGTTTCACTGACGATTTTGCGCAGGCCACTTCCACGGCGTTCCATGTACTTCATGCGGTGGAACAAATCAGCAATCACAGGGTTTCGTCGCATCGAACGAATACTGTAAATATCGTATTCCTGAATTGAGCCGCCGCCAAACATACCGCCCGGAGATGTGATTTCCACCCGATCATCAAACATATCAATGTGGACTTCGCTGCCAAGCACAATATAATCACGATGGATGAGAGCGTTGACAAGAGCCTCTGTTACAGCTCGTTCAGCATAATCCGGCTTGTCTACCCGATACTGAGCTTCTTTGACAAAACGGACTTTGGAATTATTGCGAATAAATTCACTGCCGCTTTTCAGTAAATAAATCAAATTCCCCTCGTATTCCTTATCGTCCAGCGCATCATCAAAGATAGAGCCTTTTTCCAAGCCATTCCACCGGGTACAGAACATACGGGAGTTATAAACTGTGTGCTGATCGGTCATGAGCTTTCCGGCATTGGTCAAGAACCCATTTTTGTCAGCCAAACCGAAGGAGACATAATCGGATGGCTCGAAGCGGAGGCCGGTTCGTTCCAGATAGGTTGCCTCCAGGAGTGTGAAGCTGTAATCCTTTTTCACAGCTTCTGTTGTTAAGGTGTCAAAGGACTGATTGGTTCCCTTTAAGATCAGTTCATTCACAATGTAATCCGGTGCAATTACGCTTTCATTTCCAACACGGATGTATGCCTCCATCACGCCGTCTGCCTTGTAATAGTATGGGGTGCTGCGGCCAGGAGAAACCTCCAGAGCCAACAGGTTTTTACCATCTTCCTGCAATGGCTTTAAGATAAACTGTGGTAATGGTGTGATACGTTTTTTGATTAAGCGGCTGATCGCTTCAGCATCCTTTTGAACATCGGACAAGCCGATAGGCTCCCGGTCATCGGAGACTCCGAAAAACAGAGTGCCGCCGATTCCATTGGAAAAGGCACTGACACTTTTTAACCAGCTTTTTGGCTTTTTTGTTTCGAGAGCAACTTTGAAATCACATTCGGTTGCTTCAGCAATGAGCTGTTCTATCATAGAAATCCCTCCTTTGAGGTATTGGTAGTTTCTTTATATTATACCCATAAGAAGAGTTTATTTCAACGATAGGCACAAAGAGTTCAGAGAAAATATTTTGAGAGGAGGGCTTTTTATGGCAACTACAAGAATCATGCCGCTTCATGTCGGCAAAGGCCGCACAGAGAGTCGGGCGATCAGGCAAAGCCCTCTCACCGAGAGCTGCTTCGTGTGGTGATTGACAACGCATTATCACAAAGTCCTGCTGACTTTGAAGAACTGCTGAAGCTGTTGCAAGAGTATGGTTGTGAAGTCTCAAAGCGCGGAAAATCGTATCGACTGAAGCTCTCTGGTTGGGAGAAAGCCGCCCGCATGGACAGCCTGGGTGAAGGATATGGATTGGAAGATTTGCGGGCAGTTCTCTTAGGGAAGAAAGCACATACCCCGCGAAAGAAAACAGTCACACAGGCAGAGCCGCCGAAGGTCAATCTGCTGGTGGACATTCAGGCAAAATTGCAGGCTGGAAAAGGTGCTGGCTATGCGCGATGGGCTAAAGTTTTTAATCTGAAACAAATGGCGCAGACCATGAATTACCTGTCAGAGAACAATCTGCTGGAGTATGCGGTTTTGGAAGAAAAGGCTACGGCTGCCACGGCACATCACAATGAACTTTCGGCGCAGATCAAAGCGGCTGAAAAGAGCATGGCAGAGATCGCTGTTCTGCGTACTCACATCGTAAATTATGCCAAGACCCGTGAGGTCTATGTGGCATACCGCAAGGCGGGTTACTCTAAGAAATTCCGGGGGGAATATGAGGAAGAAATTTTGCTCCACCAGGCTGCTAAGAATGCCTTTGATGAGATGGGAGTCAAGAAGCTTCCCAAGGTCAAAGAGTTGCAGACGGAGTACGCGAAATTGCTGGAAGAAAAGAAAAAGACCTATGCCGAGTACCGGCGTTCCCGTGAGGAAATGCGGGAGCTTTTAACGGCAAAGGCAAATGTAGATCGAGTGCTGAAAATGGAGGTAGAACAGGATGTTGAAAAAGAAAAAGAAAAAGACCACGGCCAGCGGTAAGCTGGTCCTGATCAAAAGTGTTCGCAGGCACTGGACATCCGGGGGATGTCCGTTTAGTGCCGACCGGAGTGGAACGGAGACCGCGCAGCCACAGAATGAAATTCTGTGTTCAAAGGGGCTTGGGGGCGCTGCCCTCAACAAGCAAGCAGAGAGGAAAATCACAAAGGGATTTTCTTCTCTGCGGGCCTGTGTGTATTAACACAGGCATTGCTTGCCTCTTTTCTCCGAAAATGAAAAGAACCAGTGAGAGAATCGTTAAATTTCACTCACTGGCTCAATTCGTTTCAAATTTCTCGGACAACTCTGTCAGTTCTTTCACCGTTTCCTGGGTGTGATGCAACAGGGTGTCACGCATTTCTGGCGGACAGCTGGAATAAAGCATTTTCATCTGATTGACACCCTCATCCTCCAGAGAAACATCTGGATTTATAAGTGTATCTAAAGAGATGTGCAGGACCTTTGCCAATGTTCTTAAAATCAAATAGGAAGGATTCATTTTTCCCTTTTCGATATTGGCGATTTGCTTTACAGAAACATGGCTCAGATCAGATAGCTCCTGTTGTGTTAGCTCTTTATTCTTTCGGGCTTCTCGCATTTTTAGCCCTAAAGCAGTTAAATCATCAATCGGCATAATCATTCACCTCAAGTATATTCTATCGTGCCGATTTGCACAAAGGAATAATCTTATTATGCCGGTTGATAGGAATGATTATACTGATTTTTGGTAGAACGAGAGCCAAAGACTATTTTTAATATTTGTTTTTCAAGTATAATTACAGTATAATAAATGACCCATCTGAATTTAGAGAGGATTTTCAAAATTCGCAATAATTATTAAAACAATCTTTTTTGATTTTGTTATTATGCTTGATGGAAAGGAGGGAACATAAATGGGCAATCAATCAGTCATCAGCATAGAGGCAGTCATTGACTATATCGAAAGTCATCTTGACGGAAAGCTGGAATTAGAAACGGTTGCGGAGGCTGTTCACTATTCAAAATATCACTTACACCGACTATTTACCGAAACCGTAGGAATGACAATTTATGATTATGTGCAACGCCGCCAGCTTACAGAGGCGGCAAAGCTTCTGGTCTTTTCGGATAAACCTATTATCGAAATTGCTTTTATCTGCGGATACGAGAGCCAGCAATCGTTTTCATTAGCTTTTAAGGCTATGTATAAATCGCCGCCTGCGGAGTATCGTGAAGAACGGAGCTTTTATCCTTTGCAGTTGCGGTTCATTTTACATCGAAGAACGACGGCTATGGAATTTACAATACAGGATATTCGGTTAGCAGAAAAGAAAGATATTGCCGATTGGATGAACTTAATGCGGCTTGTTATTGATGGGTATCCTGTAATGGATGAAGATGACTACTTAGCTAAGCTGGAAGAAAGTATTGACGAAAAGCGTGCGCTTGTGCTAAGGGAGGGAGATATTCTCATTGGAGCGATGGCATTTACCTATTCTCCAGGCAGTATAGAATTTCTTGGCGTACATCCGCAATATCGAAATCGCGGACTTCAAAAGTTATTCTTGGATGCCTTATTGGAAACATATCTTCCAGGGCAGGAAATCAGCACAACAACCTTTCGAGAACAGGACAAGGCCGATACAGGGCATCGAGATATGCTATTGCAACTTGGTTTTGCCGAAAAAGAATTGCTGACAGAGTTTGGCTATCCCACGCAGCGCTTTGTGCTCCCTCCTAAAAAACAGGAGGATATACAACATGGATGACACGCAACGCACCGGCTGGCAGAAAAGAATACTCCTTTTCTTAACCAGTCAATGTATCACACTCTTTGGCTCTACGCTTGTTCAAATGGCGCTCGTTTGGTATGCAACCATGCAAACATCCAGCGGCGTGTGGGTGGCTGCATTTACAGTCTGTTCCTATCTGCCGCAATTTCTCATTTCATTTATAGGCGGCGTATGGGCAGACCGATACCACAGGAAAAAATTGATTATAGGCGCAGATCTGCTGATTGCATTTGTCACTTTCGTAATGGTATTGGCAATTCCGCATATTTCATCGGAGCCTGCTTTGCTCGGCGGTTTGCTTGTTATGTCGGTCATACGATCCTTGGGGGCAGGAATACAAACTCCAGCAGTCAATGCCGTTATCCCACAGCTTGTCCCGGAAGATCAGCTTATGCGGTACAACGGCATCAATGCAACAATGCAGTCTATTGTTAATTTTGCGGCTCCAGCGGCGGCAGGTGCAGTTTTTGCAATCAGCACATTGAGAATGACGCTTATGATAGACATTGTAACGGCGATCTTGGGAACGGGCCTATTGTCCTGTTTGGCACTTCCGAAACAAAATACTTCCATTGAGAAGGCCAGCGTCTTTTCTGACATGAAAATTGGCGTCAAATACGCTTTTGCAGACAAACTAATTGGAAAGCTTTTAATCATCTACGGACTATTCACTTTCTTTTGTGTTCCAGCAGGCTATCTTGCAGGACTTCTTGTTCGGCGAGTATTCGGTGATACTTACTGGTATCTTACCGCAGTGGAAGTAGTAGGGTTCGCAGGTATGATGGCAGGCGGAGTTATTATGAGTATATGGGGAGGTTTTAAGCACCGAGGAAAAACTTTGGCAGTTGGACTTTTTGCGTTTGGCTCTTTTGCAATCGGAATGGGCTTTTCAAAGAATTTTATTTTTTACCTTGGCCTAATGGTATGTTATGGAGTCGCATTAACAATGGTGCAAACAGCAATTACCACTATGTTACAAGAAAAAACGGACACCTCTATGCAGGGGCGTGTATTTGGATTACTTGGCACGATGTATGCTGGCTTTTTACCGATTGGTATGGCTATGTTTGGTCCTTTGGCTGATATTCTTCCCTTGCAGTGGATTATGATTGGATCAGGTATAGCCCTTATTGTAATTGCAGGTATAGCTTATTATAGTCGGGAACTCAAAACAATCTAAAAGAAAAAAGTCGCCCAACGGGAATAAAAAAAACCGTTGTTTCGGCGGCTGGGTATTTATGCGCCAAAACAAAATACAGTGGCCTTACGGCGGTTTTGAAATAACATATTTCAGAGCCGCCGTTTCTTTTTCGACGATGCTCATGCGATCAGGAGGGCGGTATATAGGAGGATACCGCCATGTCAATTTTCGTCATTCACAATAGCCATGAGTTACACCAACTAAAAAAAGCCTTGCCCCTCCTCCGGGGAGGTATGACTACCTATCGGCATTATCATTCCAACTAAAACAGAAGAATCATAGTCATTTTTGTTGCGCCAGTTTCCCATTGCGGGGAGCTGGCGTTTTTTGCTGTCGATTTTTTGGGAAAGCTCCCGAAGTATGTCACTGTCGATCCCCTCCTCCTTTCGATTCGCTCATCAATCGCCCGTGAATCGAAATGGAGGTACATAATGAAGAAAGTCAATCTTAGGGACTTATATCCCGATGTTTACAAAAATGATTACTTGGTAGAAGTAACTGAAGATGTGCTGGAGACGATCCGAGCCGCTGAGCGTGCAGAGGCCGCCTATGACCGGAGGATGTATCGCTATAAGGCGAACTACTCCCTGGACTGCGACAACGGCATTGAAAATGCGATCCTGATGAAGCCCCAGACACCGGAAATGCTTCTGGAGGAAAAGCAGCTGCGGGAGCAGCTCTATGCCGCTGTGATGGCTCTGCCGGAGAAGCAGGCCAAGCGGATCTATGCCCGGTATTACCTGGGTATGCGTGTGAGCGAGATAGCAGTAGCGGAGGGTGTAGACTCAAGCCGTGTCAGTGACAGCATCCGGCGTGGTCTGAAGCAACTGGCAAAGTATTTTTAGGATAGAATTACAAGGGGGGCAAGGTCTCAAAGTGCTTCTGGCACAGGGCCTTGCGCCCTATCTACGCACTTGTATTCTTCGAACAAATGAAATATAATAGAGAGGATTGTCGGAGGTATGAATATGGATTATATGACGCTCAGAGAGGCAAGTGAAAAATGGGGCATTTCCACCCGTCAGATAAACTATTATTGCACGGAGGATCGTATTCTCGGTGCTGTAAAAATGGCCGGTGTCTGGTTGATTCCTAAAACTGCGGGGAAACCACATGACAGGAGAAGAAAAGATGAAAAATGAATACAAGATTTTAATTATAGAAGACGATATGTTGCTCAATGACATGACAAAACGACTTCTTACTCAACATGGCTACTGCGCAACATCTGCATATTCTGGAAGTGAGGCGCTTTTATTGATTGAGAGAAGTAGTTTTGATTTGATTTTACTTGATCTGATGCTTCCCGGAATATCAGGAGAAATAGTATTAGAGAAGATAAAGAATATCATAGACATCCCGATTATAGGTGTTTCCGCTAAAACAGATATAGACAGCAAAGTGAATCTTATAAGAAATGGCGCTGATGATTACATCACAAAGCCTTTTGATAATCAAGAATTACTGGTGCGGATTGAAGCAGTGCTCCGGCGATTTCAGAAGTCTACCACCCCCAACAATAGCAAAATACTTCGCTTTAAGGATTTGTCCCTTGATACAGAAGCTATGGAGGCTAAAATCAGGAATACCCCCATTACTTTGACACGGTATGAATACCTGATTTTGCAACTTCTGATGTCCTCGCCCTCAAAGGTATTCACAAAGAACAATATTTTTGAAAGCGTGTGGAATGAAAATTTTATCGGGGACGATAATGCAATCAATGTCCACATTGGAAATCTCCGCAAGAAGTTTGCCAAGGTCAATCCAGAGGAAAAGTATATTCAGACGGTTTGGGGTCTCGGTTTCAAAATGCAGGGTTAATCCTTAGAGAAATCTTATGAAGTTTACACATTAGTCTGCTACAATAAGACAGTATGGAAAGGGGATGATTATTTTGGAGACTGCTTTGGAAACAGCCGGGTTGACCTATGTTTTCCCGGATGGAAATGGAATTAAAAATATCGCGTTTCAGGTAAAACGCGGAGAAATCTATGCACTGTATGGCGGCCATCACGCCGGGAAATCTGTACTGTTGCAAACCATTATAGGTACACTTAGATCTCAAGCTGGTACGCTCAAATTATTTGGCAATATAGACTATCAGAAGGAGCGCCGCCGGATTGGGTTTGTACCACAAAAGCCTGTGACAATCGGCTCTCTGTCACCTGCTGATATGCTGCGTTATTTTTCTTCCGTTTTTGGAACCACAGAAATCCATATTTTAGATATACTGCATTTGAACCTGAAAGAGAAAAAGGCGGTACGGCGATTGCCATTATCTACCCAGCGTTTAGTGAATTTGGCTGTTGCCCTTTTGGGAAATCCAGATATGATAATTTTGGACGATCCTTTTTCCGGGCTAGATAAGGGAGAATGTGAACACCTGCTTTCTGTTCTGAACTATCTGCATGAAATCAACCATACCACACTTTTAATCTCTGGACAGGATTATACGCTGCTTTCCCGGCTTGCATCCAAATATGGCGTGATGGCAGATGGCAAGTTGCTTTGTGAGCTTACGGCTGGGGAATTGAAAGAGAGCTGCCAGCGGTGCATAAAGATAAGAACTCCACAATTAGAACGGGCTATTACGATTTTAAGCCAGCAGTTCCCGGATTTTGAAGTGTTGGGTCATGACCTGATTAGAATTTTTCATTGTAATGAGCAATCCGGGGAAATCAATACGCTGCTGGTTCATTCCGGGATAGAGGTATCAGAAATCTGGCTTGCCGGTATGGAGCCGACCGACTATCTTTTGAAAATGACAGGAGGTGCAAAGAGTGATTCAGACGATGCAAAGTGAGTTGTTCCGTATCCGCAAAAGCCGCCTGTTTTGGGTCTGCCTCGTATTGGCTGCGTTTTTTGTCTTTGCGCTTGCCCTGACCTTTTATCACAATTCGGTAAATGGTATGCTTCCGGTTATATCACTGGTTTCGTTCACGGAGTTTCTGTTTTCAGATTACAGTCTGATTTTTCCATTGACGCTCTTTTTGTGCCTATACTTTACAGAAGATTTTCATACCGGTACATACAGTATCACACTTTCTAAAGGGACAAGCAGAGTACACCTATTCTTTGGAAAACTGCTGGCCTCATGGGGTGGCGTTTTATTTTTTCTGTTTGTATGCTTTGATGTTGCGTATTTGTCAATTCTGATGATGGGAGCATCCCGGTATGACATAGAGTATTCGTTTTCTGCAATCGGAGTCTTTCTTTTGTTTCAATGCCTGTGCTTTTTAGGTTACACTGCATTTCTCAATTTGTTAAGTTACCTGCTCCGGCATCGGATCATTGTTACGATTACCGCATTTTTTATGCTGGGGGTTTTGTATTTATATCTCACAAAGATAAGTACAGCACTGGATATGGATTATTCCCTCTACAAATATTGGGTTGTAGGGCTATCTCATAGCTTGCAGATCAAAGCCTTTGGGGAGGATTTAATACCTATTTGTTTGACACTGTTAGCATATCTGTTTTTACCAACAGCCATTTCGCTCTCCCTGTTTCTAAGGTTGGACTTGCGCGATTTGGAAAGGCGGTGATGGCTACATGATGGTGTTATGTATCTTGCTTGCAATGCTTTCCCTGTTTTTGTCCCTGAAACTGATTTATCAGCGAAAGTTGGTTCAGAAAGTAAAAAAACAGATTGACTTTCTGATTGACCGTGATACGCAAACCGAAATTATGGTGGAAAAAACGGATGGGACAATACAGGATTTGGCTGCAAGTATCAATCATCTTCTGAAAAAATATCGTAGCATGGGGCAGGAAATTGAACGGAGCGATACACTGTTCCGAGATACCATTACCAGTCTTTCACATGACTTGCGAACGCCGCTGGCAACAGCAAATGGCTATATCCAGCTCTTACAGGAACAGGATTTAACAGGAGAGCAAAAAGAATATGTGACGATTGCGGGAGAAAGAATTTCCGCTGTAAAGTTGCTTCTCGACCAACTGTTTGAATTTGCAAGGATTGAGGCCGACGAACTGAAATTGAATTGCAGAAATACGGATATACACAGTGTGCTTCGGGATGTTGTCGCCTCATACTACGGCGATTTTGAACAGAAAAAATGTGTCCCCTATATCGTTATCCCAAATCCACCAGCTATCATTTGGGGCGATCCAAATGCCTTGACCCGGATTTTCTCCAATGTGGTTTATAATGCACTTGTTCATGGGGAGGGAAATTATCAAATCACCGCAGCGATAGAAGAAGCTCAAACGGTCATAACCATTAAAAATGCGTCGAGCAGTATTCAGCAAGAAGATATTCCTCATTTGTTTGACCGTTTTTACACCACCGACCAGTCGCGAACAAAAAAGACAACCGGGCTGGGATTGGCAATCGCTCAAAGACTTGTGACCCGCATGGGCGGGCAAATTGTCGCTTCCTTGCAAAACGGTATCTTTGCAATTCAAGTCGTGTTTCCCATTGTCAATTCCTAAAGGGCTGCTTCGGCGGCTCTTTTTTCATCCTTAGACTTTCCTTAGACTTTTCTCAAACAAATCCTAAACCTCTTTGGTAAAGTATGAGCCATAGGAGGTATAAACAAATGGTTAAAGTAGCTTTAGTGGTTTCTATCATCGCTTTGGCGGTGTGCCTGCTCACGGCCTTGCATGGCGTATTGAGCGATGGCCTAAAAGGACTAAAACAGAGATCAAAATCCATTGGTATTTCATTTTTGATTTATGCTGTGGCCTTTTTGCTTTTCATCTTTTTTCAATAATGGAGGTATTTCATGCTACAAATCAAAAATGTAAATCTGAATGTTGGAAATACAGCATTGCTGTCCAACATCAACTTGACATTAGAGCAAGGAAAAAACTATGGTGTGCTAGGGCCGAACGGAGCCGGTAAAACAACACTGTTTAAGTCCATGCTGGGTCTAACTGATTTTTCGGGAGAAATACTTTCGGACGGGCAGCCCGTTTCTAGTAGATGTTTTGGAAGTTTGATTGAGTACCCGGCTTTTTACTCACGGCTCACCGTAGAGGAAAACTTGAATCTCCACGCACAGTACTTAGGTTTGAAACAGCCAAACATTGAAGCGGCGCTGAAACAAGTAAATTTGCTGGATGCCCGGAAAAAGCTGTTTTCTCAACTTTCTTTGGGGATGCGCCAACGCCTGGGAATTGCACGCGCCTTTTTAGGCGATGTTCAATATTTGCTGCTGGACGAACCTACCAATGGTCTTGATCCAATGGGGATAAAGGAAATCCGACTGCTTCTGAAAGAACGCTTAAAATCACCACAACACTGTATTTTGGTATCAAGCCATAATCTGACGGAGATTGCCGCCGTGACAGATGTCCTTATTTTCATTCGTGGCGGGAAAATCATCAAGATTGTAAAAAATGACTATAACGAAAAAGAACTGGAAGCACTGTATGAGGATATTATGACTTCCGGCCAGAGGGAGGAAGCATAATGGGAATGTTGATTAAAAATGAGTTTTACAAATTGAAGCGGGAATGGTTTATGGCATTTCTTCTGCTGCTGTCGCTTCTTCCCATCCTTACCGGCGGAGCAGGAGCAGTATTCAACAACAGCACAAAATCACTTGCTGACCTGTTTTTCTTTATGAATAACCAGTTTTCCATGTTCTTCCCAATGGTGATTTTCATTTTAATTGGTTCACTGTTTTATCAGGAATACAAGAACAAAACCTACATCAACTGGATTACCTACGGTTTTTCAAAAAAGAAACTCTTTCTATCAAAAGTCGCTGTTAGCACCGTTATCAGCATTGGCTTTGCAGTCATTTTATTTGTTGCTTTTGGTCTGCTGGTGGCAATACTCAATGGAACTGGTAGGTTGACCGGAGGTGTTTCATTGTTCCTCAATTTGGCAATCGGGTTTGGAATTGAAGCCTGTGTTATC
Source organism: Blautia wexlerae DSM 19850 (assembly GCF_025148125.1). Lineage (NCBI taxonomy): Bacteria > Bacillati > Bacillota > Clostridia > Lachnospirales > Lachnospiraceae > Blautia > Blautia wexlerae. The sequence goes on along the minus strand of NZ_CP102267.1, from coordinate 3,559,074 downwards.
GTTTTGATAACTACTTGTTTGGGGGCAATCGTTATTAATCTGAGCCGCAATATTATTGTGACAAGTGTAGTAGGGGTTATATATGGCTTTGCATCTTGCCTGTTCATCGGTTCGGAAAATGGCTTTGTCATTCCGGGTAGTTTTGCATATCGTGTGTCTATGTCCTTTTTGGATAAAGCCACTTATTATGACGCCCCTGTGCCAGCTACTATCGGCGGATGTATCAGTTTTGTACTTTGCTTTGCGGTGATGTTTTTGGTTGGGTTGCTTGTCTTTTCCCACAAGAAAAAAATAGAAAATTAAATCCTGCCGGACGACGGCAAAAGAAAAAAAGCCGTCGTACAGCAGACACATTTCCACGCGCCTATGAAGCGGCGGCTTTGAGAAAATCAGAGCCGCCGTTTCTTTTTGCTTTTCGGACCGATGCTTATGCAATCAGGAGGGCGGTATATAGGAGGATACCGCCATGTCAATTTTCGTCATTCACAATAGCCATGAGCTACACCAATTAAAAAAATCCTTGCTCCTCCTCCGGGGAGATATGACTACCTATCGGCATTATCATTCCAACTAAAACAGAAGAATCATAGTCATTTTTGCTGTGCCAGTTTCCCATTGCGGGGAGCTGGCGCTTTTTATTGTCGATTTTTCGGGAAAGCTCCCGAAGTATGTCGATGCCGATCTCCGCCTCCTTTCGATTCACTCGTCAATCGCCCGTGAATCGAAATGGAGGTACATAATGAAGAAAGTCAATCTTAAGGACTTATATCCCGATGTTTACAAAAACGATCACTTTGTAGAAGTAACCGAAGATGTGCTGGAGACGATCCGAGCTGCCGAGCGTGCAGAAGCTGCCTATGACCGGAGGATGTATCGCTATAAAGCGCATTACTCCTTGGACTGTGACAATGGCATTGAAAATGCGATTCTGACGAAGCCCCAGACACCGGAAATGCTTCTGGAGGAAAAGCAGCTGCGGGAGAAGCTTTATGCCGCAGTGATGGCTCTGCCGGAGAAGCAGGCCAAGCGGATCTATGCCCGATACTATCTGGGAATGACGGTAAATGAAATTGCCGAAGTAGAAGGTGTAGATCCAAGCCGTATCCGTGACAGTATCCGGCGTGGTCTGAAGCAGCTGGCAAAGTATTTTTAGGGTAGAATAACAGAGGACGCAAGGTCTCAAAGTGCTTCTGCATAAGACCTTGCGCCCTACCTATTGTAGTAGCCTTAGAGGTGTATTTTGTAAAGCTATCTTTGAGTGAAGAAACATGATCTTTATCAAGAAAATTTGTCGGCTCATCTAATAGCAATACATCTGGTTTTTCAAGCAGTAGCTTTGCCAAAATCACTTTTCCTCTCTGGCCTGTTTCAAAGCGAGCCCGAGCCCATGAAAGTCAAACCTTCTTTCATCTTGGTTCATTCTCATATCACCCTATATCATTGTACATTTCGGGTTGGATTATGAGAATGTAATATGATTTGATATTACATGATATATTATTTCATAAAATTGACAAAGAAGAATGTTTGTGCTATTCTATATAAAAATATATCTCCAAAGGGGAGCAAGATATGAACTTTCATTTAACAGATCAGCGTAAAAAGAAAATCAGCTCTGTACAATCCATTCCGATGAAACATTGTGCAGAGTATAGCGTATAAAAAGCGCATTTAGATTTCATCGGGAAGCCAAGGGAGTAGTGTACCCGTTTTAGGGTGTTGGCTTTCCGTGCAATTATAATGTGTACGAGGCTATGGGCAATGTTTTGTCCATAGCCTTTTGTTTTTGCGTTACTATGTCAAAGGCAGAAGGCAGATACCGTTGTGTATCTTTGCTTTCTGCCTTTTTCTTTTTTCAGAATACATAAGAAAGGGTTTTTGAAAATGAGTTTATTAGAAATTACAGGATTAACACATTCTTTTGGTGAAAACTTGCTTTACAAAAATGCAGGATTCACACTGAATAAAAGGGAACACATCGGGATTGTGGGACAAAACGGAACCGGCAAAAGTACCCTGATTAAAATTTGTACAGAGCAGATCATACCTGATAGCGGACGGGTTATCTGGCAGCCAAATATTACGATTGGCTATTTGGACCAGTATGCAGAAATCGACCATACGCTTACCATGAAAGAGTTTTTGAAATCAGCCTTTGCAAAGCTGTTTGAAATAGAAACACAAGTTATGCAGCTATATGAAAAGGCCGCCGATGGAGATATGAAAAATCTGGAACTTGCTGCCTATTATCAAGAGCAGCTTGAAACACATGACTTCTATTCCATTGATACTGCGATCGAGCGCGTTGCAAATGGGCTGGGGCTGCTTGCGATTGGTCTTGACCGCCCTATCATTGAAATGAGTGGCGGCCAGCGAGCAAAAGTGATTTTGGCAAAGCTACTGCTTGAAAAACCAGATGTATTGCTATTAGATGAGCCGACAAATTTTCTTGATAAAGATCATGTTGCATGGCTGGCGGAATACCTATCCTCTTTGGAAAATGCTTTTTTAGTTGTTTCCCATGATTTTGACTTTTTGGATAAAATCGCAAATCGTATCTGCGATATAGATAATGACACAATAACAAAGTATTATGGCACTTATTCTGAATTTCTGCGAAAAAAGACACTGTTGCGGGAAGATTACATTCGTCAATACTCAGCGCAACAAAAGGAGATCAAAAAAACAGAGGAGTTTATTAGGAAAAATATTGCTGGACGAAAAGCAAAAATGGCGAGAGGGCGACAAAAACAGCTTGATCGAATGGATAAAATGGAGGCTTTGGAACAGAAAGAGATTATTCCTCATTTTCATTTTCCTGTTTTACCGCTGACAAATACGGAGCATCTGCTGGTCAAACATCTGGCAGTTGGTTATCACTATCCAGTTTTATCAGATATTGATTTTAGCATAAAAGGCGGGCAAAAAGTTGTTATCACTGGCTTTAATGGAATTGGGAAATCTACTTTGCTCAAGACATTAATTGGACAAATCCCGTCCATGCAAGGTCATTTCAAATTTTCCGATCAAGTTACCCTTGGATATTTTGAGCAGGACTTAATATGGGACGAACCTGAACAGACACCAATTCAAATTGTTTCCAATGTCCATCCTGATATGGTCATAAAAGATGTTCGCAAACATTTAGTCCGGTGTGGAATTTCCAGTAAGCACGCAATGCAAGCGATTGGAACATTAAGTGGAGGTGAGCAGGCGAAAGTAAAAATGTGTTTGCTAACACTGATTCCCTGCAATTTTCTAATTATGGACGAACCCACAAATCATCTGGATGTTCAGGCAAAGGAAGCATTGAAATCAGCTCTTATGGATTTTGCGGGTACTGTATTGCTCGTATCACATGAAGAAGCATTTTATCGTGAGTGGGCACAGAGAGTTATTAGTGTCGAGAAATAGAAAATAGAATTAAGTATAGTATATGTGCCTACCCCCGACGGGGAAAGAAAAAAACCGTTGCCGGGTAGGTTGGTTTTGTGCGCTTATTCCACATGTTCTGCGGCGGTTTTGAGAAATCAAGACCGCCGCTTCATTGCGTTTAAGACACAAAAATGATTCTATACATTGAAATCTGGTACGGCGGTAACAGGAGGATGCCGCCATGTCCATTTTACTTTTTCGTAGTTCTAATATCCTGCACCAGCTAAAAAAAGTATAGTTCCTCCTCCGGGTAAGTTTTGCATTGCATCGGCATTATCGTTCCGTGTAATTAAGTACAATCGTGGCTGTTCTTGGTGCGCCAGTTTTCCATTACGGAAATCTGGCGTTTTTTGTTGCTTTTTTTTCGGAGATGATCCGGTTGTCTGCCGGTGTCGGTCCCCGCCTCCATTCGATTCACCCGTCAATCACCCGTGAATCGAAATGGAGGTACATAATGAAGAAAATTAACCTTCGGGAACTTTATCCTGATGTTTATCCAACAGACTTTTTTATAGATGTGACAGAGGAAGTAATGGAAACTATTCGAGCAGCTGAACGTGCGGAGGCTGCGTATGAGCGAAAGATGTATCGCTACAAGGCCCAGTATTCTCTGGATTGCGAGAATGGCATTGAAAATGCAGTGCTGTTGAAGCCGCAAACGCCGGAGATGCTTCTGGAGGAAAAACAGTTTCAGGAGCAGGTCTATGCCGCTGTGATGAAGCTGCCGGAGAAACAGGCAAAGCGAATTTATGCCCGATACTATCTGGGAATGACGGTAAATGAAATTGCCGAAGTAGAAGGTGTAGACCCAAGCCGTGTCCGAGACAGTATCCGCCGTGGATTAAAGCAGCTTGTAAAATATTTTTGATAAAATTTCATTTGATGCGCCTGTTTTTTGCCTTTTTTGTCAGTGTTAATAAGAAGGACAAGTTTTCCTCCTTCATCAGTACATTGCTACGAAAATAAAACTCGTAGCCAAAAACTGAACCTTGACAACAAATGTTTTCAACAATTATGAAAGCATCACTATAAAGCAGTCACAGTATTGGCTGCCTGTAGTGAGAGATTGATCGTATTTAAGAAAGGCTAGCTTTGAGCTTCCACATGATAACCATGTTTTTCCAATTCCCGTATATAACGAGAAAGCTGTTTTTGTTCACAGTGCTTACGTCTTGTTTCAAAACAGGATTCGTCAAATAGAGTTCCTTGTTTTAACATTGTGTAGATGATGACAAGAAGTTTTCGGGCAAGTGCGACAATCGCTTTTTTGGCTCCTTTTTTCTGTTTGATTCTCCAGTACCATGCCGAAAGATAAGTGTTGCGTTTCCCTGCAATCACCCAGGCAATTTCGCAGAGCATACTTTTTATGTAAGGATTGCCTTTTGTGACAGAGGTGCTTTTTCGTTTTCCAGCACTTTCGTTATTACCTGGGCACAAACCGGCCCATGAGCAGATGTGTTCCGCAGTTTTAAACGGCTTCATATCAATACCGATTTCAGCAATAATTGCACAGGAAGCAGTTGTGCTTATTCCATAGATGCTATTCAACTGCTCAACCTGCAGGGCAAATGGAGCCATATCTTCCTCGAGACTCGTTTCAATTTCAGCAAGATGTTTCTTTAAAGAATCATAATGAGTCATGAGAATCCTTAAAAATGCCTTTTGGTGTTCTGACAGTGTTCCGTTCACGGACATGAGAATTTCATCAATACGGTTTCTGGTCTTGGTTTTGAGACAAGAATCTAAAGCAGTTTTATCAATCTGCCCATGTTCAACTAAATGCAGAATGATGTTTCTACCCGAAGCGCCAAAAATATCAGAAATAAAGGATGATAGACGGAAGCCGGAACTTTGTAAAAATTTCTCAATCCTGTTCTTCTGTGACGTAATATCGCGGATGACACTCTTACGGTAACGATTTAGATCGCGGAATTCCCGAATCCTTTTTTCGGGAATAAAACTTCCGTTCAAAAGTCCGGCGCGAAGCAAGGTGGAAATCCATTCGGAATCCCGCATATCGGTCTTTTTGCCAGGAACATTTTTCATATGGCGTGCATTTACAACAAGCAGGGTAATGTCACCAGAGAAAGCATCCTCCAGTATTTCATAAATCGGCATCCAATAGATACCGGTGCTTTCCATAGCTACATGATGGCAGTTTTTAGAAACGATCCAATTCCGTAATGCTATCATATCCGGAATCAATGTAGAAAACTCACGGATTTCAGAACGGGTTGGCTTGCCCAGAGGACCAGTCAGGATACATGCAACAATTTTTTCTTTGTGGACATCCAGTCCACAGGAAATTTCCAGAAGGTCTTTCATACAGAACAACTCCTTTACTATAGAATTGGCAGGAGATTTGCCCGAGATAATACGGACTTTGCTACTCGTGCTATTCATAAAAGGTGCGACAATATGCTGTGCTCAAGGGCAAATCATTTACGTTGACAAACGGGGTGCAAATCCTCCAAGGTGCAATCAAACTTAATCCTGCCTAAGACTATTGTAAGGCAAAAAGAGAAGTGAAAAAAGTAGTGGAGTCAGTATCCTATTTTCATTATAGGCTGAGATAAGCTTTCATGATTCGTTGACAACTGAATACACGGCAGAACAGGTACATAACCTGCGCATGAGCGAGTGCAGGACGCCGCGAAGATGGAGCAGCCAGGAGGTGATGGACAAGCTGTTTCGGAGCGATCAACGTCCCTGTGACCCGGATGGTGGCACATCCGGCGCGATGAGGGCGCGGGGGCTTAAAGATACTTCCTCACGGCCCGCCAAAGACTTGGGGGGAACCCTGCGGCACACGATACGAACGATGCTGCGGAGTTATGACAGCCGCGCCAGCGGAGACCTGTTGTGTTCCCATCGTCAGGGGGCGTGGCAAATATGACGAGTAATCCGAACAGAATAACAGTAGCCGCACCAGGTTTTTATCCGAAGATTTCTTTCAGACTGGTGCGGCTATTTAAGTATTAAGATATTAAGGAGGCGAGAGTGATGTTTGAAAAATTCCATCGAGGTGACATATATTCGGCTGATTTAAGCCCTGGTATCGGCTCTGAACAAAGTGGCTCTCGTCCTGTACTCCGCATTTTGGATGCGATCAATCAAAACTTTCCCGATATGCAGTACATCACTTCTTATGCCCGCGCTGATAGTATCACTCGGAAAAATCCGGCAGAGCTAAAGGCGCTCCGGCAAGCGGGCCTGAACCATCTTTACAGCGGAATGGAAACCGGCTCGGATCGGATACTGAAACTTATCAACAAAGGTTTTGATGCGGATACCGTTGTACGAAGCGGCTGCATGGCAAAAGATGCGGATATGATCTTGTCGGAGTTCATATTGCTGGGGATCGGCGGCAAGGAGCTGTCTGAAGAAAATGCTGCTCAAACAGCAAAGGCGTTGAACATCATCCAGCCTGATTTTATCCGTGTCCACGCCACGGGTATTAAGCCAGAGTCCAAGCTGGGCGAGTTTGTCAGGGATGGCTCGTTTACTCTGCAATCGGAGGAAGAAATCGTTATAGAGCAAAAGTTATTCTTGCAGCAGCTACATGAGATGGACAGTTACTATGTGAATGAACACATCGTCAATCTGCTTCTGGAGGTCAGGGGAAATCTGCGAACAGAGAAACAGGAAATGCTCTCTACGATTGACCGCTTTCTGACCCTGCCACCGGATGAAAGGCTTTTGTTTACTGTCGGCAGGCGGCTCAATATCTTCTTCCGCTTGGATGATCTGAAAAAGCCGAAGCTGTATCAAAAGGCCGGGGAAAGCCTGCAACAGATTTTAAGTAAGAATCCCCATGTTGACTTTGCCGCGCTGTGCAATTACGTCCGGCAGTCACAAATTTAGAGCAGAAAATATAAGCTGGGCATAGCCGCTTTTCGTCAGCTATGCCAGCATTTTATTTGCGGCTTTGACAGCATGGCGTCTGCACATCCAGGCCACCCAGATAGCTGTTTCCCCACTGGCACATCGCGTCCAGAATGGGTACGATGCTCTGTCCAAATGAAGTAAGGGAATATACCGTCTTGGGCGGCTTTTCTGGAATCACTTCACGATGAATCATTCCGTTGTTTTCCAAATCGTGAAGCTGCTGCGAAAGCATCTTTGGTGTGGCGTTTGGAATCAACCGCTGCAACTCCATATAGTGTAATGGATGGTCGATCAGATGCCAGAGAATCAACGGCTTATACTTGCCGCCGATCAAAGAAAGGGTTGCCTCCACGGGGCAGTTAAACTGATTGGTTTGACATTTCATAGAATGGTTCTCCTTTCCCGCATGGTGCTATCTTTTTGGGAAGTATCTTCCGAAAAAGTGCATTCTTGCGGTTTTGTTTTCTGGTGCTACAATTAGGTCAATGGTTGATTTGATAGGTTCATAATAAAAAAACAGAAAGGATCTTGTACTATGGATTTTATTACGATTGCAAAGCAGCGTATGTCGGTACGCAATTATAAGAAAACGAAGGTGGAGCCTGAGAAGCTGGAGAAGATTCTGGAGGCTGCTCATGTAGCCCCCACCGCTGCCAACCTCCAGCCGGTTCACCTGATTGCTGTTCAGAGCGAGGAAGGTCTTGCGAAGATTGGCAAAGCGGCCAGCATCTACGAAGCGCCCCTGGCCATTATCGTCTGCGCCGACCACAATAAGGCATGGGTGCGGCCTTTTGACCAGAAGCAGACCGGCGACATTGACGCCTCTATCCTGACCGACCACATGATGCTCCAGGCCACGGAGCTGGGTCTTGGAACGGTGTGGGTATGCTACTTCGATCCCGATGTTCTGCGGCAGGAATTTGACCTCCCGGCCAACCTGGAGCCGGTCAACATCCTGGTTGTCGGCTACTCCAATGAGAAGCCCGCTGACACCAACCGCTTTGATAAAAAGCGCATCCCGATGAGACAGTTGGTTTCCTACGAAACTCTGTAATGGAATACCCGGCACAGCCCCTGCGAACGTACAGGGGCTGTGTTTTTTATCTTTCTGAAATATGGGCGTAGGTTTCTTCCAGAATCCACAGGATATGTTCATCCTGCAAGGAATAGATCACGTTTTTCCCGGCCTTGCGTGATTGCACTAACCGGACAATCCGAAGCGCACGAAGCTGGTGGGATATGGCCGATTCTGTGACCTCCATCTTTTGTGCCAGTTCGCTGACGCAGGAATCTTTCTGCATCAGATACCAAAGTATCCGCATCCGTGTGTAATCGCCCATCGCTTTGTGAAGCTCGGTTAACTGTTCCAATTCGCCGGGGCTTGGAACGGAAAAAGTTGTTTTCTCTGTTTCGTTCATGTATTTTTCTCCAATCTATAATGAAGCTGTTTGACAGACAAGAATTATGTCAGTATCATAGTCACAGGAAGGAGCTGATTTTTATGCCGCATTACAATCTGCCCCACAACCACGGACAGAATATTGAAAAAGTCTTAAATAAGATGCCCTCTGCGGAAGGGTTTAAGGATATATCATTTTTATTTCAGCAGCTTGGCGATCCGACCCGGCTGCGGATTCTATGGCTGCTGTGCCATTGTGAAGAATGTGTATGTAATCTCGCGGCGGCTGTGGATATGAGCGCCCCTGCTGTGTCACATCATCTGCGGATATTAAAAAAGAGCGGGATCATTTCAAGCCGCAGGGACGGAAAAGAAGTTTATTATTCGCTGTCGGACACGCCGCAGGCAAAGCTCCTGCATCATGCCATAGATGCGTTGTTTGAAATATCATGCCCGACTGAACAATAAGGAAATGCGCCGCAGCGTGTGAAAGTTGCGGCGCATTTCTATTGCGCTTAACCCTGATTTGTGCTGCCCGCAGGCATATCCGGCAGCTTGACCCGCATGGCGCGGATGGCATTGAGAATCGCAATAATGGAAACGCCTACATCCGCGAACACCGCCGCCCACATATTCGCATAGCCCAGCGCACCTAAAATCAGAACCAGGAATTTAACGCCCAGAGCAAACACAATGTTCTGATTTGCGATGCGAATCGTCTTACGGGCGATCTTCATAACAGCGGCAATTTTGGACGGTTCATCCGTCATAAGAACAACGTCAGCAGCTTCAATGGCAGCATCGGAACCCAATCCGCCCATAGCAATACCGACATCGGCCCGCGCCAGTACGGGAGCGTCATTGATACCGTCCCCAACAAAGGCCAGCATACCTTTTTCGCTTTTCTGCTTCAGCAGGCTTTCCACACGGTCAACCTTATCAGCCGGGAGTAGTTCGGTATAAACCTGATCCAGATGAAGCTGTCCAGCGACTTTCTTTCCAACGGCGTCTGCGTCGCCGGTCAGCATGACCGTTTTGCGGATACCGGCAGATTTCAGCAGCTTGATTGCGGCTGGAGCATCGGCCTTGATCTCGTCCTCAATGACGATACATCCTGCGTATTTCCCGTCACAGGCCAGATAGACCACGGTGCCGACAGCGGAGGACGGCGTGTACTTAATATGCTCCTTCTCCATCAGCTTGGTGTTTCCTGCCAGAATCGTTTTCCCATCAATCACGGCCTGTACGCCGTGACCGGCAATTTCCTGAACATCGGAAACCCGGCTGTTGTCGATTTTCTCTCCATAGGCGTTCTTGATCGAAAGAGAAATCGGGTGGTTGGAGTAGTCCTCAGCGTATGCGGCCAGCTCCAAAAGCTGCGCTTCCTCCATGCCGACAGGGTGGATCTCGCTGACCGCAAAGGAGCCTTTTGTCAGTGTGCCGGTCTTATCAAAGACCACGACCTCGGTATTTGCCAGGGCCTCCAGATAGTTGCTGCCCTTTACCAGAACACCGATCTTGGATGCGCCGCCGATGCCTCCGAAGAAACTAAGCGGAATGGAAATGACCAGCGCACAGGGGCAGGAAATCACCAGGAAGGTCAAGGCCCGGTAAATCCAAGTGCTGAATGGCTGCTGGGTAATCAGCGGCGGCAGGATCGCCAGCGCCAGAGCAGCGAATACCACTACCGGGGTATAATACCTGGCAAAGCGCGTGATGAAATTCTCAATACGGCCCTTCTTATCGCTTGCGTTTTCTACAAGGTCAAGGATTTTGGCTACGGTGGATTCCCCAAATTCCTTTGTGGTCTGGATGTTCAGGATACCGGTCTGGTTGATACAACCGCTGATGACCTCCATTCCCGGCTCCACCTCGCGGGGCATGGATTCTCCGGTCAGGGCCGAAGTGTCCAAGGTGGAAAAGCCTTTGAGAATCGTACCGTCCAGCGGGATGCGCTCTCCCGGTTTCACAACAATGGTTTCTCCGATCTGAACCTCATCCGGATCAACCTGAACCAGCTTTCCGTCCCTTTCGATGTTGGCATAGTCCGGGCGAATGTCCATCAGGCTTGCGATAGATTTTCTGGACTTGGACACCGCATAGGACTGGAACCATTCACCCACCTGATAAAACAGCATAACGGCAACGCCCTCGGAATGTTCGCCCAAAATGAGTGCGCCGATGGTGGCAATCGTCATCAGGAAATTTTCGTCAAACACCTGTCCATGCAGGATGTTCGTGATTGCCTTCCAGACAATATCCCAACCGACAACCACATAGCAGACGAGAAAGACCGCCATCTCCGCCAATTCAGGGAGGTGGAGCAAGCTGCCTGCAAGAAACAGCACCGCCGCCACGATAATGCGTGTGAGCAAGTGCCTTTGTTTTCGTGTCATAGTGTATTCTCCTTTCGTTGCAGCATAAAGCGTGTCACGCTTTTTCTGTCTATTGATGAAAAACACCGGCTACCGTGTGGCAGCCGGTGTCCAGCTTTTCATTATGCCTTAATAGTCACATCCGGCTCGATCTGCTTAATCAGCGCCTTTGCTTCGGCCAGAACAGCGTCAAACTGATCGTCCGGCGCTTCCAGAATCATCTTCTGACCCAGGAAGTTGACGGATACGCTGGTCACACCGTCGATCTTCTTCACGGCGTTCTGGATTTTGTCAGCACAATGGCCGCAGTCCAGGTCAAGCAGTTTAATGGTCTTTTTCATGGAGAAAGCCCCCTTTCATTTTGGTATTTGGTTGGTTTGATATGGATGAACAATTAAAAGGTTGTTTAATCGTTCATGCTGCCAGTATATTCACGAAGCCCCTCAAAGTCAATGGATTTGGGAGCGATTCTGCCCTTTGGATTGGAAAACCTGCTGATTGGATTTCCAGCAAAAACCTCATTTCTCTTTGGATAAAAAAAGCTCCACTTTGGAGCGGACAAAGGAGAAGCAGGATAAGTATAATGAAAAACGGTCAAAGACCTTGTGCGTAAACTTTATGTTCGGGGCTTTAGCATCTTTCCCCCAAGGTGCCAAACGCCCCTTTTCATAACGGTATTTAGTTCCCTACGGGGGAGGGGTACTCGCACAAATCTTCATAAGAAAGAAGGGATAATTTTGCAAAAGGAGCAATTTGACATTACGGGTATGACTTGCTCGGCCTGCTCCACCAGAGTGGAAAAGAGCGTGGCAAAGCTACCTGGCATCAAAGAAGTATCCGTCAACCTGTTAAAAAACAGCATGGTTGCTTCTTATGATGAATCCGTTTTGGATACGACGGGAATCGTCCAGGCCGTTGAAAAGGCCGGTTATGGCGCGATTCCCAAAGCCTCCGCACAAAACAAGAGCCGGACGACCACACCGGCAGCAAAACCGGAGGTCAGTACGGCACAGGCAGAATACAAGCAGATGAAACAGCGGCTGCTGCTTTCTGCCCTTTTTACGATCCCGCTGTTTTATATTTCTATGGGTCACATGATGGGGTGGCCGCTCCCCAGCTCCTTGCTGGGGATGGAAAATGCAATCAGCTTTGCATTTACCCAATTCCTGCTGCTGATCCCGGTGGTGTTTATCAACTTCAAATATTACCGGATGGGATTCAAGACCCTGTTCCACGGCTCGCCTAACATGGATTCGCTGATTGCGATAGGCTCCAGCGCCGCAATCGTTTATGGCATTTACGCCGTTTACAAAATCGGCATCGGATTCGGTCATGGGGATATGGCTACGGTTCACAGCTTTATGATGGATTTGTATTTTGAATCCGCAGGCATGATCCTGACCCTTATCACCTTGGGCAAAACCCTGGAGGCCCGCGCAAAGGGTAAGACTTCGGACGCAATCACAAAGCTGATGAATCTGGCTCCCAAAACGGCTATCGTGGAGCGGGACGGAAAAGAGCTTCAGGTGCCGGTGGAAGAAGTGCAGTTGGGCGAAACCCTGATTGTCAAGGCCGGTGAATCTGTGCCGGTAGATGGTATTGTCATAGAGGGCTTTTCCTCCGTTGATGAATCTGCCCTGACCGGCGAGAGCATCCCCGTGGAGAAGCATATCGGGGACAAAGTGATCGGTGCGACCACAAGTAAGTCCGGCTATTTCAAGATGCAGGCCACCAAGGTGGGCGATGATACCACGCTGGCACAGATTGTCCGGCTGGTGGATGAAGCGACCAGCTCCAAGGCCCCTATTGCGAAACTGGCTGATAAGGTCAGCGGCGTGTTTGTGCCGGTAGTTATCAGCATCGCGCTGATCGCGGTTGTTGTCTGGCTGCTGTTGGGATATGGCTTTGAATTTGCCCTGTCTATCGGCATTTCCGTTCTGGTCATTTCCTGCCCCTGTGCGCTGGGCCTTGCAACGCCTACGGCCATTATGGTCGGAACCGGAAAGGGCGCAAGCAACGGTATCCTGATTAAATCGGCGGAGGCCCTGGAAACGGCCCATAGCATTGATACGGTTGTGCTGGATAAGACCGGCACAATTACTCAGGGCACGCCCGTAGTGACAAATATGCTCTGCAAAGAGGGCGTTCCACAAAAGGAGCTGCTGCAAATCGCCGCTTCGCTGGAAAAAATGTCCGAGCATCCGCTGGCGGACGCGATTGTGGCGGAGGCCGAAAAAGCAGACCTTTCCTTCCTTCCGGTGGACGGTTTCAAGCAGATTCCCGGTCAGGGCCTTGTGGGGCAGATTGGAAACGAAACGTGCCTTGCCGGAAACCGCCGACTGATGGCAGCAAATGGCATCAATGGCGGCGCACTCCTTCAGTTGGGTGAGAAAATGGCCGTTGACGGGAAAACACCTCTGTTCTTTGCCCGTGGTGGTCAGTTTATTGGTGTTATTGCCGTGGCGGATGTAGTCAAGCCCACCAGCAAGCAGGCCATAGCGGAATTGACCGGCATGGGCATTGAGGTGGTCATGCTGACCGGCGACAATGCAAAGACCGCAGAAGCGATTCGGCGTCAGGTCGGCGTGGATCGTGTTGTGGCAGAGGTATTCCCCCAGGATAAGGAGAAGGAGATCCGCCGTTTGCAGAGCGCCGGGAAGAAAGTGGCGATGGTCGGTGACGGTATCAACGATGCTCCGGCCCTTGCCAGAGCGGACGTTGGTATCGCTATCGGAGCCGGAACGGATGTGGCGATTGAGTCAGCGGATATTGTTTTGATGAAAAGCGATCTGCTGGATGTGTCTACGGCAATCCAGCTTAGTAAGGCGGTTATCCGCAACATCAAGCAAAATCTGTTTTGGGCGTTTATCTACAACATCATCGGTATCCCGGTGGCGGCAGGCGTGTTCTATCTGCCCTTTGCGTTGAAGCTGAACCCCATGATCGGCGCTTTTGCTATGAGCTTTAGTTCGGTATTCGTGGTATCCAATGCCCTGCGTCTGCGGTGGTTCAAGGCGAAGCATCAGGCCAATACAGAACTGGATTCAGACCCTATGTACGAACAGACAACAGTAAAAGAAGAACGAAAAGGAGCAATTCACATGGAAAAAGTATTGAACATCGAAGGTATGGTTTGCGGAATGTGTGTGAAACACGTTGATAAGGCGCTGCGGGACATCCAGGGCATCAAGGATGTGGCCGTTCACCTGGAGAGCAAGTCGGCCCAGGTGCAGCTTGACCAGGATGTGCCGGATGCTGTGTTGAAAGCTGCTATCGAGGACGCTGGCTATCAGCTCGTCAGTATCCAGTAACGGGCCGTTTATGAAGGCCAAGAAAGGCGATATTGTTCACAAGCTAAAAATCGCCAGAGGACAAATTGACGGTATCCTGCAAATGGTTGAGGAAAATCGCTATTGCGTGGATATTTCCAATCAGCTTCTTGCTACACAGGCGTTATTAAAAAGCGCCAATCAGCAGATTTTGCAAGCCCATATACGAAGCTGCGTCCGGGAGGCCCTGCAAACGGACGCCGTAAATCCAAAACTTGAGGAAGCCCTGAAACTACTGGAAAAAATGATACAGTAACAACGGGAGCGGAAAGGGCCTTATGTCCTTTCCGCTCCTAAATTCGTTTCAGATTGGATTGTAAATCCTGCGGTTGGGAGCGTACAAAGAAGCCCGGATTTTATATACTTTAAGTGGTTAGTTAGATATGGCTAATCCAGCAAGGCACGTCACTGGCGCGCTTTGCTGGATACCTCGAAATTAAAATAGACCAGGAGGAATAGAGTGATGAAACAGGCACTTGACACAAGAACAAAGCTCTTAACAAAAAGCCCCTGGCCGCTGATGATTGAACTTAGCATCCCTGCGGTTCTTGGCATGGTGGTCGTTGGGCTTTATAACATGATGGATTCCATCTTTGTCGGCCAGATGGTCGGTGACGTGCAGATGGGAGCCATATCGGTATCCTATCCCTTGACGCTTATCAATGCCGGTTCAGCGGCCATGCTGGGCGTGGGTTCTGCATCGGTACTGTCCCGCGCTATCGGCAAGAAGGATGAAAACACAATTAAGAAGATCATGGGCAACCTGGTTGCTATGGTTCTTCTGCTGTCCGTTATCTATACAGTGGTAGGCATGGTGTTCACCCGCCAGCTTTTGTCCCTGACCGGAGCCAGCGACAACATTTTGAATTATGCGGAAAAATATTTACGGATTATCTTTGCCGGTTCCTTGTTTGTAAACTTTTTTCAAAGTGCAAACATGGTCATTCGCGGAGAAGGCCAGCTTAAAAAGGCAATGACGATTATTGCCAGCGGCGCTATTTTGAATATCATTCTTGACCCTATTTTTATCAGTATCCTGAATCCCTACGGTATGGGCATTGAGGCGGCTGCTTATGCAACGATTTTCTCCCAGTTTGTCCAGGCTGCAATTACGCTGTGGTATTTCAAGAAAAAAAGTCCTCATGTGAAGATTGGGCGCATCCGCATTGACGGAGAACTGCTTCCCCAGGTTCTTTCTGTCGGGGTATCTGCTCTGTTGATGCAGATTCTGACCTTGGTACAGCAGACAGTGATCTATCGTGTGGCATCGAACTATGGCGGGGAAACTTCACAGCTTCTTTTAGGTGCGGCGCTCCGCTTCTGGAATTTCTCTTTCGTTCCTCTGTGGGGGATCAGTCAGGGATTCCAGCCTGCCGCCGGTACAAACTATGGTGCAAAGGACTATGACCGGGTAAAGACGCTGACCAGGGTTTTTATTACTGCTGCAACGCTGCTGTCGCTGGTGTTCTATATTCCTGCCGAGCTGTTTCCAGAGAAGATTTTATCCATGTTCCTGACAACGCCGGGTATCGCGGCATCGGGTGCAACCAACTTCCGTATCATGTTCAGCACTTATGTCCTGCAAGGCAGCTTTATGATTGCCGTAACCCTGTTCCAGTCTTTGGGCAAGGCGAAAAAGGCAACTTGGCTGGTGCTGTTCCGCCAGATTATTCTGTTTATTCCTCTCTGCGTGGTTCTTCCGATGATCGGCGGCATGGGTATTCGTGGCGTATGGCTGGCGATTGCTCTGACAGATGCAATTCTGGTGGTTATTACCGTTTCTATGATGCTTTATGAGTTTGGCAAGCTGCCGGAGACTTCTTCCGTAAATCGGTGAGGAGGGAGCGTTCATGTATCTTTGCGATGGAAAAATAGGAAATGAATATAAAGTTGAGGATATTGATCTGCCTGTCAATATAGAAAAGCGTTTGGAGGCCCTTGGGATGACCCGTGGAACCTCTATCGCTGTTCTGAACAGCAAAAGTCGGGGTGTCCTGATTGTGAAAGTCAGGGGAACACGCTTTGCACTTGGGCGCAATATCACAAAGAATATTTTAGTGGGGTAAATTCCGATGAGAGAAAATTTGACTATCGGCTTCATCGGAAATCCGAACTGCGGAAAGACAACACTTTTCAATGCTTACACCGGTGCAAATCTGAAAGTGGCAAACTGGCCAGGTGTAACCGTTGAGAAAGTAGAGGGTGCCATTAAAGACCATGATCTGAATATTCGACTGGTCGATCTTCCTGGCACTTACAGCCTGACCTCCTACACAATGGAAGAACAGGTATCCAGACAGTTTATACTAAGCGATGAAGTCGATGTGATTATTGATGTTGCGGACGCTTCCGCTCTGGAGCGAAACCTATACTTAACTTTGCAGCTTTTGGAGCTGGGCAAGCCGGTTGTGCTGGCGCTGAACATGATGGACATTGTGGAAAAGCGCGGCATGGAGATTGACACACACAGACTGCCGGAAATGCTGGGCATCCCGGTCATTCCAGTTTCAGCCAGAAAACGGACAGGACTGGATGTGCTGCTTCATGCAGCCGCGCACCATAAAGACTGTAAAGATCCGGAGTGTCTGATTCATCATCATAAATATACTCCAAAACACCGGCACGACCACCATTCAGAATACGCAATGGTTTACAGTGATGCTATTGAGGACAAGATTGATCTTATCATGGCAGAGCTGAAGCGGAAATATCCGAACCTGTCCAATTACCGCTGGCACGCCATTAAGCTGCTGGAGCAGGATAAGGAAATCTCTGCACGTTATCCGGTCAATATGCCGGATGTGATCGACCGGAACTATGAATCCGACATTATCAATGAGAAGTATGATTTTATTGAGGAAATCATCAGGGAGATTCTGGTCAATAAGGATCGTCAAGACGCTTTGACGGAAAAGGCAGACCGTGTATTGACGCATAAGTTTTGGAGCATCCCGATTTTCCTCGTTGTCATGGCGGCGGTGTTCTTCCTGACCTTTACCATTGGCGATTGGCTGAAAGGATTCCTGGAATTAGGAATTGAGAGCCTGTCGGCATTGATAAGCGATGGACTGATTGCTGTCGGGGTCAATGAAGTGCTGCGCTCCCTGCTGGTAGACGGCATCATCGCCGGTGTGGGCGGTATCCTGACTTTCCTGCCGAACATTTTCATTCTGTTTCTGGCATTGGCTTTTCTGGAGGACAGCGGATATATGGCCCGTGTTGCGTATGTCATGGAAGGGATTATGAGCAAGCTGGGACTTTCCGGACGGGCATTTATCCCCATGATTTTGGGATTTGGCTGCACTGTTCCGGCAATCATGGCTTCACGGTCTTTGGAAAACCGGCGTGATCGTTTTAAGGTCATGTTGATTACGCCCTTTATGAGTTGCAGCGCCCGTCTGCCAATCTACATCTTGTTTGCCGAGATGTTCTTTCAGGAACGCGCCATGCTCGTGGCCTATTCCATGTACCTGATCGGCCTGGTGGTCGCTATCCTGGTAGCGGCGATCATCCATTTGATTGACCGGAGAAAATCGGAAAATTATCTGCTGATTGAGCTGCCGGAATATAAGGCCCCCAGCGCCAGAACTGTGGCAATCTATGTATGGGAAAAGGTAAAGGACTACCTTACCAAAGCAGGTACTACCATCTTTGTAGCATCTATCCTTATGTGGGTGATCCTGAACTTTGGGCCGCATGGCTATACTATGGAAATGGCAGACAGCTTCGGGTCTATCCTGGGCCATTGGCTTGTACCGATCTTTGCACCGATTGGACTGGGATTCTGGCAGATAGCGGTTGCTCTGATTGCTGGCATCTCTGCAAAAGAGGTTGTGGTGTCCAGTTGTGCCGTTCTGTTTGGGATTCCCAATATCAACTCCGGCGCGGGAATGGATACATTGGTCGGCATCCTGGGTGCAGCCGGTTTTGGACAGCTCAATGCGTTTTGCCTGATGATTTTCTGCCTGCTTTACGTTCCCTGTGCAGCGGCCCTGGCTACAATTCGCAAGGAATCCGGCAGTACAAGGTGGATGCTGTTCTCGGCCCTGTTCCAGTTGGTTGTGGCCTGGGCTGTTACTTTTGTGGTTTATCGTGTTGGACTTTTGCTGTGAGGTATGAATATGACGTTTGGAAAAGTGCTTCGTTCAGCGGCCATTTTATCAGTGGTCGCATTTGGACTTTGGATTTTGAAAAGAGGATCGGAGACCCAAAGCTAATAAGTTGTGAGTTTCCAGTCAGAAAGGAGTTTTAGATGCTTGTTACTGGTATAATCCTTATCGGGATTGTTTTCTATGCAATATGGGCTGTGCGAAAAATCCATAAGAACCGCAAAAATGGTTCTTGTTGTAGCGGCAGTTGTTCCGGTTGTGTAGGAAAGGAATATTGCAGCAAATAAAATCCCGCATATAGCCGATGTTTTCCGTTTTGGAGGGCATCGGCTTTTTCGTATATTTGCACATTCGGCAGGGCTGCACTATAATAGAATTTGCTTTCTGATTGGATTGCACATCCTGCCGATTGGAGCGGTATAAAATGAGAAAAAACTATATAATAAAAGACGCCAGGAGAATCCTGGCAGAACAAATACGAGATAACGGAATGAATACTATGAACAAAAACCCTATCACCAATGCTACGGGGTTATCTGCGATTATTCCAAAAGATAATGACGGATATTGCACCGTCTATAAAATGGACTGTGAGGATGGCCTGGGGCTTATGACAGTCTATCAGGTTTATCCCGGTATCCAGCTTATTTACAATGATTTTGAAGCAACGAGTTGTTATTGGGACGGAACCATTGATAAGAATGTGCTGGAGATCAATCATTGCCGGGAAGGGCGTGAAGGGAGCGTATTGCAAAGCGGTTCCTGCCTGTACCTCGGAGAAGGGGATCTTTCCATTCATACAATGGATAACTGTGCTTCTGAAATGGCCTTTCCTTTGAGACATTATCGCGGAATCTCAGTAGTGCTTGATCTGGAGCTGGTTTCTCAAAATCCGCCTGGAATCCTCGCCGAGAGCGGTATTGGTATTGCAGATTTCAAAAACAAATTTTGTGCCGATGGCTCATGCTTTGTCATGCGGGCCAAGGATGAGATTGAGCATATCTTTTCTGAACTGTATTCCGTACCGGATCGCCTGCAAAAGCCATACTTCATGCTGAAGGTGCAGGAGCTTCTCTTATTCTTGTGTATGGTGGATGTAAATAAAGAAAAGCAGCGAGAGTTATATACTTCTCCCCAGGTGGAGATTGTACGGGACATTCACAAGCGGCTTATCTCCAACTTGCAGGAACGGCCAACGATTGAGGAACTTTCCAAAGAGTATCTTATCAATACGGCAACCTTAAAGGATACGTTCAAGGGAGTTTATGGACAGCCCATTGGAACCTATATGAAAGTGTACCGCATGAAACAGGCCGCTGCTCTGCTTCGTCAGACGCAGGCAACCATAGCAGAAATTGCCAGCCAGGTTGGATATGAGAATCAGAGTAAATTTGCAACAGCATTTCGAGATGTCATGAAGATTGCACCGGCTGAATACCGGAAACAAAATAGTGGCGATTGATTGGGCTAGGAAAAATTACGTCTACTGCCGGAGGCAAAATAAAACCAGCAGAAACAAATTGCATTTTGCCCTGCTGGTTTTATTCATAATTTTGCGGATCGGAGGATTTGTAACGTCGGCTGATAAACTGCTCCGCCATATAATCCAGTGTTTTCAAGATAATCTGCCGCTCATCCTCGGTACAGGCCAGAAACTTTCCCATGAAATGCTGTACTTGCTTTTCCTGTTCCGAAGCGTCAGGATAAAACAGCTCATTAGCAGAAATGCCTAATCGCTTGACGAATCTTGTCAGTACAGATGAAGAACCGCATTATGGAAAATATGGAATGCTACGGAGAACATATCTGAAAGAGCATCGTCCGGCAATGTATTCACTGTATATGTTGGAAGACAGACTGACAGAACATCTGAATACTGTGGACGATGAAGCACAGGAGAGAATGGATATTCTGGTGCGTCAGATGATGGAGAGGCAGGGCATTACGGAAGAATTGAAAGTTTGTGATCAGATGGAATGGGTCAGAGCGGTAAATGGTATTCGTAATATGGCAGAAGAGATTGTGTTAAAAGAATTGGTGTATATTTAAAGTGTGGAAAGCTCCTTCGGGAGTTTTTTGCTGTTTATAAGATAAATTCTGTCGGAGGTTTTGATTTAATAACCGTAGCAGGAATTCCCTCACCTCTATAGGGACGCCACTGAAAAAGTCTTTATTTTGCATAAAGCAGTACAATATAAAGTGTTTTTATTTGTTTTAATCTACTATATAATGTGTATAAAAATAGTTTTTCAGTGGCGTCCTATAGGTGATGGGATGAATTGCACATTCGAGCATGTCTGCTCAAATTCATAAAAAATCGCAAAAACACTTGTTCTGATACAATAAATATATTATAATAGAAAAAAAAGAACAATATGCTCTTGGAATTTGGACGGTCGAAATAAGCAATAAGTGAGTGTACATAATGAGTTTAGATAATAATTCTCATTCAGTGTTTTTGTTTGATTCTGGTTATGAAATATAGCAGAAAGATGCTGGACGATAAGATGTCAGAGAGAACAAAAGAAATCTTTGAAATATAGCACCTGTTGAAACAATCCATCAGTATATAGAGAGTCAGGGTGAGAAAGATAAACCGGGCAGTAAAAATAAGGATCTATCCAAATAAAGAACAGATAACCCAGATAGAGAAGACGATCGGCTGCAGTCGTTTTCTCTATAACCGGATGCTTGCGGATAAGATCCGTCATTATCAGGAAGAAAAAAAGATGCTGAAAAATACGCCGGCCGGATATAAAAAAGAATATCCATGGCTGAAAGAGGTAGATTCTCTTGCGCTGGCGAATGTACAGTTAAATCTGGAAGGGGCTTTCCGGAAATTTTTCCGGGAACCGGGAGTGGGATTTCCGCATTATAAATCAAAAAAACATTCGCGGAAATCCTATACAACGAATATGGTAAATGGGAATATCTGTCTGCAGGACAGGTTCCTGAAACTGCCAAAGATGCAGCCGGTAAAAATAAAACTCCACCGTATGATCCAGGAGGGATGGAAGCTGAAATCAGTGACTGTGAGCAGGGAACCGTCCGGAAAATATTTTGCCAGCCTGCTGTTCGACTGTGAAAACCAAACAGTGGAGAAAAGACAGGCGGAAAAATTCCTGGGGATGGATTTTGCCATGCATGGGATGTGTGTATTTTCTACCGGTGAAAGAGCCGGATATCCCATGTTTTACCGGAATGCAGAGAAAAAACTTGCCCGGGAACAGAGAAAACTTTCCAGATGTGAAAAGGGCAGCCGTAACTATCAGAAACAGAAGAAAAAGGTTGCATTATCTCATGAAAAGATAAAGAACCAGAGGAAGGATTTCCAGCATAAGCTCAGCCACAGCCTTGCAGAAGACTATGACGCGGTATGTGTGGAGGATCTGAACCTGAAGGGGATAGCCGGAGGCCTGCATTTCGGAAAAGGGATACAGGATAACGGATACGGTCAGTTCCTTTCCATGCTTGGATATAAGCTGGAAGAACGTGGAAAATATCTGATAAAAGTAGACAGATATTTTGCATCCAGCAAGATATGCAGTGTATGCGGGCATAAAAAGAAAGAGCTGGCATTATCAGAACGGACATACCTGTGCGAATGTGGAAACCGGATGGACCGGGATGTGAATGCGGCGGTCAATATTCTGGAAGAAGGAAAAAGAATATATAAAAAATGTGCATAATAGCACAGAAAAGATCCGTAACCGGATAAAAAAGAACCGCGGGACACGCGGGGATAGCCTGTTTTAGCTTTGCCCTGAAGGGCAATTGAGCAGGAAGCTCCCACTTCAAAATCTGTAAGATTTAAGTGGCGAGAGCATGTCACTATTCAAGAGTTTGTTTTTTCCTTTTTGAGAATGGAACAGATGAGGTACAGTTTGTACTGGTTTTCAAGCTTTCCAGATTCGGTCGTAATGCGGCAGATGTTTTAAATTCTTTGCAGAGGATGCAGGATTTTGGAGTGAATCTGATCTGTGTAGAAGATGGGATTGACAGCTCAAAAGATAGTGGAAAGCTGATGATTTCTGTCTTGTCTGCGGTGGCAGAGATTGAACGGGAGAATATCCTTGTTCAGACAATGGAGGGACGTAAGCAGAAAGCCAGGGAAGGAAAATGGAATGGTGGATTTGCTCCGTATGGTTATGAATTAGTAAATGGAGAATTGCAGATTGCAGAGGACGAAGCAGAGATTATTCGTCTGACCTATGACAAATTTATTCATACCAATATGGGAATCTCTGCGATTGCTGCATGGCTGAACCAGCATGGATATAAAAAGAAAAAACGACAGAATAATACACTGGACGCATTTGCCGCATCATTTATAAAAGGCGTTCTGGATAATCCGGTATACTGTGGAAAGCTGGCTTATGGACGAAGGAAAAACGAGAAAGTTTCTGGTACAAGAAATGAATATCGCATTGTAAAGCAGGAAAATTATATGATGCACGATGGTATCCATGAAGGGATTATTTCGGAAACAGACTGGGAGCTGGCTCATCAAAAATGGGAAAAAACAGGTGTGAAATATGAAAAGACACATAGCCTCGATCATGAGCATATTTTATCCGGAATATTGAGATGTCCGTTATGTGGAAGCGGTATGTATGGAAACGTGAACCGAAAGAAAAAGAAAGACGGAACCTTATATAAGGATTATTTCTATTATGCCTGCAAACATCGTCGCCTGGTAGATGGTCATAAATGTGGATATCGTAAACAATGGAGCGAGGAGAAGATTAACAATGCAGTGGAAGAAGTTATTCGGAAGCTGGTGAAGAATCCGAAATTTGAAGAAGCAATTCTGAATAAAATCGGTTCAAGAATAGATACAGAAGAAATAGAAAAAGAGATTGAAAGACTGGAAAAACAGCACAGGCAGCTGACCGGAGCAAAAGCAAGACTTGGACAGCAGATGGACAGTCTGGATATCATGGATAAATTTTATGAGAAGAAATATCAGGATGGCGTTTTAGGATATGTTCCCGTGTACGAAAAATGGGCATTTTATTGTTATTTTGAAAAGCTGCGAGGCGTTTCAGGAAGAGCAAACTGTTGAAGTCAAAAAGTGGCTGGGAGCGTTATATTTAATTCACTTTGGCAAGGTGATATGACTGTATGGATCAAGGTTGGTTGCAGCTTCTGACTTTTATAGCCGTAATCCTTTAATATCTTTAATGCGTGATAAGATCATATTGCAACTGCAGCTGATAATGCCAGGCAGTGTATCAATGACATTGTGCAGGAAGTACTCCATTTCATCACCTGATGAAGCAACGGCATGTACATGAAGCCTGTCTCTTCCTGTGACACGGTAAATCTGTGAGACTGTATCATTTTTGTACAATATATCTGTCACCTGCGCCAGGTACTCCGGTTTTGTTTCAATTTCAAAATAGCATGATACAGCCCCACTGATTTTTTGCGGATTAATAATTGTTGTATATTCTTCGATTACGCCTCTTTTCTCCAAAGCCTGGATACGGGCTTTTACTGCCACTCTGGAAATACCGGTTTCTTCACCGATATCAGAGTAAGAGATACGTGCGTTTTCTATAAGCAGCCGGATAATCTTCTGATCCAGCTCATCTAAACCGTCCAGGTACATAAGTTCCCTCCTGTAAAATAATATAAAATAATATCCATCTGATAGCAGCTTTTTTCAATATCAAATATCATATCATTTATATTACTAAAAGTAAACAGCAGCTTGACTTATTTGCTGTAACTACATATAATTGTTGCGTAACGAAATCTTAAACTTACATTTTGAAAATACAATCGTGATTTCGGATAAAAAGCAGGAATTGATGGAGGAAAATGAGAATGTCAAAAGATGAATATTTAATCACAGATGCCCCTCTTAAAGCACTGACTGTTTTTGCAATGCCTATGATTCTGGGCAGCTTCTTTCAACAAGTATATAATATGGCTGATTCCATTATCGTAGGTCAGTTTGTGGGATCCTCTGCACTTGCGGCAGTTGGAGCCTGTGCCGCTTTGACCAATGTTTTCATCTGTGTGGCTTTGGGAGCCGGTGTAGGAGCAGGTGTACTTGTGAGCCGCTATTTTGGAGCTCAGAATTATAGCAAAATGAAAACAATTGTGTCAACATCGTTGATCAGTTTTCTGATTCTGAGTATACTTCTGGGGGTTTTTGGCTTTGTTTTTTCTCATTTTATGATGAGTTTATTACAAACACCTGCTGACATACTGGATGAAGCGGTACTGTATCTGCGTGTTTATTTTGTGGGATTTCCCTTTCTGTTTATGTACAATATCCTTTCAACGATGTTCAATTCCATCGGTGAATCGAAGATTCCGCTGGGCCTTTTGATATTTTCTTCTGTTTTGAATATTGTTATGGATCTTTGGATGGTGGCAGGTTTAGGGCTGGGTGTGTTCGGTGCCGCCCTTGCAACTCTCATTGCGCAGGGGATTTCCGCAGTGTTTTCGCTTTTGATTTTCTTTAACCGGATGCGTCGATATAAAAGCCGCTTTAACTGGTTTGACAGGCAGGAGTTACATTCCATGCTTCGTATTGCAGTACCATCGGTTCTTCAGCAATCCACAGTGTCAATTGGTATGATGATCGTACAGGCGGTTGTAAATCCCTTCGGTACACAGGCGCTGGCAGGTTATGCGGCAACCATGAGAGTAGAGAATGTTTTTTCACTGATATTTGTATCCATTGGAAATGCGGTTTCGCCCTATGTTTCCCAGAATCTTGGAGCAAAGAAAATTGAACGTATTAAAAAAGGATATCACGCTGCACTGGTGTTAGATCTGTGTTTCGCAGTCCTTGCTTTCATAGTCATTGAAACACTGCACACCCCAATTTCTTCCTTATTCCTTGGAAAAGATGGAACCGCTCTGGCATATCAGGTGTCCGGGGATTATATGAAATGGCTGGGATATTTCTTTATTTTTATGGGTATTAAGATGGCAACAGATGGAGTTCTTCGTGGACTTGGAATTATGCGGCCGTTTCTCATTGCCAATATGGTAAACCTTGCCATTCGGCTGTCAGTTGCCTTGATTTTTGCACCGCGTTATGGAATTGCATTTGTCTGGCTTGCTGTACCGGCCGGATGGCTTGCGAATTTTCTGATCTCCTATGGGGCACTTAGAAAATCATGGCCGGTTGATGAAGGAGTTTCATTCCGGTAAATTTCTCTTAAGTTTTGATGGGAAGCTGGATTTGTATGTTAAGAGGTATATTTTCGTTACTGTTCACTGGCAATATCCTGCGAAGCGTGTTGCTGTGAACAGTAACATATTTTCTTATAGACATGATATAGTATGAGTGCTATAATAAAAATAATTTTTTATGGCATTTATTGGCAAACCGGTTGAAAAGCCGGGGCGCAAAGCCAGAAGGAGCTAAAGTCAGATTGAAATCTGGCCATGCCAGCCGGTTGCATCATGCCTCAGTAATAAAAAAAGGTAAATGTTAAATGGGCATTATGGAAAAAGTTCCTGTAAAATTTTTTACAAGGAACTTTTTTTTGTCTTCAAGCGGATATTCGCAACCTCCGCAGGGGACTTACCTGATTCGGTTAAATTTGATGGAAAATAGAGAAGAACAGCAGGAATGGAGAAAAGATGAAAGGAAAAAGAGTGATTGCAGGCATTCTGCTTGTGGGAATTTTAGCAACTGCCCTGGCAGGGTGCAAAAATGCAGATGTTACTAAAAAAGAAAGAGAAAAGCCCGTTATCACCCTGGGCAGTGACAGTTATCCGCCATACAATTATCTGAATGAAGATGGAATCCCCACAGGAATTGATGTGGAACTGGCTACAGAAGCTTTCAGAAGAATGGGGTATCAGGTGGATGTTGTCCAGATCAACTGGGAGAAGAAAAAAGAACTGGTAGAAAGCGGAGAGATCGACTGTATTATGGGCTGTTTTTCCATGGAAGGACGCCTTGACGATTACCGCTGGGCAGGACCCTACATAGCAAGCCGCCAGGTAGTTGCTGTAAATGAGAGCAGTGATATCTATAAACTAAGTGATCTGGAGGGAAAGAACCTTGCCGTCCAGTCCACAACCAAACCGGAAGGCATCTTTCTGAACCGGACAGATGAAAGGATCCCCAAACTGGGCAATCTGATCAGTCTTGGGCACAGGGAACTAATCTATACCTTTCTGGGAAAAGGATATGTAGATGCAGTTGCTGCACATGAGGAATCCATTGTCCAGTACATGAAGGATTATGATGCAAGCTTCCGTATCCTGGAAGATCCGCTGATGGTGGTCGGGATAGGTGTTGCTTTTGCAAAAGAGGATGACAGAGGAATTTGTGAGCAGATGGATCAGACGCTGGAAGAAATGCGTCAGGATGGCACATCCCTGAAAATCATTAAAAAATATCTGGATGATCCCCAGAAGTATCTGGAGGTGGATAATCTTGGATATTAGGAGAAGAATAAAAGTAAAGCGATTCTGGATATTCGGCATTCTGCTTGGAATCTGTGTGACTGCAGCTTCCCTGTATTACTTTTTTCAGGCAGAGAAAAAGGAAGCAGAGAACAGGATGGTGAAAACTGTAAACTATGTCAAAGTGCAGTGTTCCACCTACACCCATTATAATGAAGCTTCGGAATCTAAAAGTCTCCTCCGCGCCATTGAAAGTGCCAGACAGATGAGTACGAATATCGACATGGAAACAGAAAACGGCTGCCGGTTAAGCCAGGAGTTTCTGAAAGAAAATCTGCAGACCCTCTGGGTGGATGGTATCCTTGTGCTGGATGCAGAGGGAAAGACAGTCTGCAAATACAGCATGGATGAGGCTCTGACCAATGAGATCACAGATTATCTGCAAAAAGACATTATCATGGATTTTACCGGATATGAAGAAAGATCTTATTCGGAACGGATTGACCGAGAAGACGGATCACGTATCGACATTGCAGCCTGTGCCAGAAAAGATGCACCAGGTATGGTTGCAATTTATTATTACACATCTCCGGAATTTGTCAGAAATTATACCCTGACAATACAGAACCTTTTAAATGGCTATAGCACTCAGAAAGATGGAACGATTATTGTTGCAGATAAGGGAACCATCGTTGCCAGCAACGATGAAAGCCTGCTGGGACAGGATACTGCCGGCAATCAGGTTGTCCAGGCAATGAAAGAGCATACAGACAGTCAGCATATTTTTCATTTAAAAAATGAAGGAACCAGATGTTATGGAATCATGCTGAAGCAGCGGGATTATTATATTTATGCCTATCTTCCGGATACGGAAGTATTCCGTAACCTGCCGCTAAGTGTAACAGCTGTCGTTTTTCTTTATTTACTCATATTCGGTATATTCTGCTTCTGGGGTTACAGAGCGGATCTGGCACACCGGAAACAGGAACAGGAAAAAGATGAAAAATATAAAGCAGAACTTCTGAGAACAGCAAAAAAAGCAGAAGCAGCCAATGAGGCAAAAACCGAGTTTCTGCAGCGAATGAGCCATGATATCCGGACACCGATCAATGGAATCTGCGGCATGATCAATGTGGCAGACTATTATGCAGACAATATGGAGAAACAGACGGAATGCAGGGCAAAGATCAAAGAGGCATCTCATCTGTTGCTGGAACTGATAAACGAGGTTCTGGACATGAGCAAGCTGGAGTCAGATGAAGTGGTTCTGGAAGAAATCCCATTTAATCTGAACAGTATTTCTGAGGAAATACTGGGTGTGATCGAACATATGGCTACAGAGCAGAATATCCGGATCATTTGGGAAGAGAAAGAAGTTACACACTGGAATCTTATTGGAAGTCCGGTGCATGTGAAACGGATTCTAATGAATATTTTGTCTAATGCGGTGAAATATAACAAAGAAAACGGATATGTCTATATCAGCTGTCGGGAAATCCCATCGAAACAGACAGCAATGACCACATTGGAATTTGTCTGCAGAGACACCGGAATTGGAATGACAGAGGCATTCCAGAAACGCATTTTTGAACCATTTGCACAGGAACATGCAGGAAGCCGCACAAAATTCGCCGGAACAGGGCTGGGAATGCCAATCACAAAAAAACTGGTGGAAAAAATGAGCGGAACCATTTCCTTTGAAAGTAAAGAAGGCACAGGGACTACATTTGTGATCCGGATTCCATTCCGGATTGACACAGATATGAAGGACAGGACTGAAGCTGAAGAAAAAACGGAAACTTCTATCCATGGACTCCATGTTCTTCTGACAGAGGAT
This sequence comes from Blautia wexlerae DSM 19850, assembly GCF_025148125.1. Classification (NCBI taxonomy): domain Bacteria; kingdom Bacillati; phylum Bacillota; class Clostridia; order Lachnospirales; family Lachnospiraceae; genus Blautia; species Blautia wexlerae. Next base: position 3,530,317 of record NZ_CP102267.1, on the reverse strand, counting down.
AATGAGCTGAATATGGAGATTGCAGAATTTGTGCTTCAGAATGAAGGCGCTGTGGTGACAAAAGCATGGAATGGACAGAAGGCTGTTGACATATTCAGAAAAAACAGACCTGGAGAATTTGATGCTATTCTTATGGATATTATGATGCCTGTCATGAATGGATATGAAGCAGCAAAGATGATCCGCTCTCTGGACAGAGAGGATGCAAAAGTGATACCGATCATTGCCATGACAGCAAACGCGTTCACTGAGGACAAAATGAGAGCAAAGGAAGCAGGAATGGATGAACATATTGCCAAGCCTGTTGATGGGAAATTATTAGTAAAAGTGATCAATGAGTTAGTAAAACGCGATCAGAGGGAGAAGTTATAATGAAAAAGAAAAAATGGAACAAGTTAGTTTCTGTGCTTTTGGCGATGGTGACAGCCGTATCACTTCTGTCTGGCTGCGGCGGGAAAAGTGCGGAAAAAGAAGATGCAGAAACCATCACAGTGTATTTATGGAGCACAAAGCTGTATGAAAAATATGCGCCATACATCCAGGAACAGCTTCCGGATATCAACGTTGAATTTGTAGTAGGCAATAATGATCTGGATTTCTATCGTTTTCTGAATGAAAACGGCGGATTGCCGGATATTATAACCTGCTGCAGGTTTTCCCTCCATGATGCAAGCCCCCTGAAGGACAGTCTGATGGATCTTTCCACAACCAATGCTGCAGGTGCTGTCTATGATACCTACCTTAACAATTTCAAAAATCAGGATGGCAGCGTAAACTGGCTTCCTGTGTGTGCAGATGCCCATGGCTTTGTAGTGAACAAAGATCTTTTTGAAAAGTATGATATTCCTCTTCCAACGGATTATGAAAGCTTCGTTTCTGCCTGCCAGGCATTTGATGAGGTGGGTATCCGTGGGTTTACTGCAGACTATTACTATGATTATACCTGTATGGAAACACTGCAGGGTCTGTCTGCATCAGAGCTGTCTTCTGGGGATGGACGTAAGTGGCGTACCATCTACAGTGACCCGGACAATACAAAGAGAGAAGGTCTGGACAGTATTGTCTGGCCGGAGGCTTTTGAACGTATGGAGCAGTTTATTCAGGATACAGGGCTGAGCCAGGATGATCTGGATATGAATTATGATGATGTGGTTGAGATGTACAAAAGTGGTAAGCTTGCCATGTATTTCGGCAGTTCTGCCGGTGTAAAAATGTTCCAGGATCAGGGCATTAACACAACATTCCTGCCATTCTTTCAGCAGAACGGCGAAAAGTGGCTGATGACTACACCATATTTCCAGATAGCTTTAAACCGTGACCTGACAAAGGATGAAACACGTCGGCAGAAAGCAATGAAGGTACTGAACACAATGCTTTCAGAGGATGCGCAGAACCGGATCATTTATGATGGGCAGGATCTGTTAAGCTATAGCCAGGATGTGGATTTCCGGCTTACGGAATATCTGAAGGATGTGAAACCTGTGATCGAAGAAAACCATATGTATATCCGTATTGCGTCAAATGACTTTTTTTCCATTTCCAGGGATGTGGTGTCTAAGATGATCTCAGGAGAATATAATGCAGAGCAGGCTTATCAGTCATTTAATTCCCAGCTTCTTGAAGAAAAATCCACTTCTGAGGATATTGTGTTGGATTCAAAGAAAACTTATTCCAATCGTTTCCATACCAGCGGAGGCAATGAAGCCTATTCTGTTATGGCAAACACTTTGCGTGGTATTTATGGGACGGATGTGCTGATTGCAACAGGAAACAGCTTTACAGGAAATGTACTGAAGGCCGGTTATACAGAAAAAATGGCAGGCAACATGATTATGCCAAACGAGCTTTCCGCTTACAGCAGTGAGATGAGCGGGGCAGAACTGAAGGAAACGGTCAGAAACTTCGTAGAAGGCTACCAGGGAGGCTTTATCCCCTTTAACCGTGGCTCTCTGCCTGTGTTCAGTGGTATTTCTGTAGAAATCAGGGAAACGGATAATGGTTATACATTGAGTAAAGTTTCAAAGAATGGAAAACAGATTCAGGACAAGGATACTTTTACTGTGACCTGCCTTGCAGCACCACAATATATGGAAGCTTATCCGGCAGAGGAAAATATTGTATTTGATGGAGGGGATACCTCTGTGGAAGATACCTGGACAACATATGTTTCAGATGGTAATGCCATTCTTGCAGAGCCTGAAGACTACATTACTCTGAGGTGAGAAGAATGGATGTTAAGAATCATAATACAAACAGAAAGAAACGGGTTGTGAGAAAACGATGGAATGCAGCAGTTCTTATTGCCCTATTTGTTGGAATCCTTTTGACTGTTTTCCAATATTTGGGGTTTGTATCGAAGACTGTTTATGAGGAAAGTGTTTCTCACCTGACAGAAATTTTTCATCAGTCTGATAATATGCTAAGTGAGCTGACAAATAAGAATCTGACTTATCTCCATATATGGGGGGAATATTTGCAGAACACTTCCGATGAAAGTGAAATTCGTGAGTATATAGAGAAAGCACAGGAAGATGCAGGCTTTTTAGATTTTTATTTCCTGTCAGCGGACGGGAACTATAAGATGGCAACAGGTGAAACCGGGTATCTGGGATTGCAGGAAAATATTGAAGATGAGATCCGGCAGGGAAATGATGTGATAACCAATGCAACGGTTCCCGGAAAATCCCAGCTCCTTGTTTTTGCTACTCCCAGGCCTCATGGAAGTTATCAGGGCTTTGAATATGATGCCATTGCCATTGCCTATGAAAACTCTGATATCGTAAATGTGCTGAATATTTCTGCTTTCAATGGAAATGCCCAGAGTTATGTGGTTCATCCGGATGGCCGTGTTGTTGTGGATCATTCTTCTGAGGCATGGGGAGAGGTGTATAATTTCTTTGGGATTCTGAGAGAACATTCCAATATGTCTGAAAAAGAGATCCTTAAACTTTCAGAAGAGTTTAAGGAAGGACATACAGATGCAATGCTGATAAATCTGGATGGAGAGGATTACTATCTGGTCTATGAGAAATCCAAACCTCAGGACTGGATCTTTCTGGGACTTGTCCAGGCTGATATCGTCAATGCAAGTATGAATGTTCTGCAGCGTAGCACTGTGCTGCTTGTAAGTGCAGTAGCGGTGTGTATTGCCGGTCTTTTTATTGGAATTATTCTCCGGAAAAACAGGGTAAACCTGAAGAGAAAGGATACGGAGATCCTGTACAGGGACGAATTGTTTCAAAAGCTGTCAATGAATGTAGATGACGTTTTCCTGATGCTGGATGCAAAAACATATCAGGCAGATTACGTCAGTCCCAATGTGGAAAAACTGCTGGGAATTACAGTAGAACAGATTCGTAAAGATATTTGTGTCCTTGGAAAACTGCATCCCGGGGACGTTGAAGATCCGGAGAAGAAGTATTTGGAAGAAATCCAGGTTCATGAGCAGCAGGAATGGGATCTTGAATATGTTCATCAGAAAACAGGAGAACACCGCTGGTTTCATAACGTTGCAATGGGCAGCGAGGTAAACGGGAAAAAGAAATATATCCTGGTTCTGTCAGATCGTACCTCTGACAGAAAAATGAATCAGGCCCTTTCTGAGGCGGTCCGCGCTGCGGAGACTGCAAACAAGGCAAAGAGCACCTTCCTTTCCAATATGTCTCACGATATCCGTACACCAATGAATGCGATCATTGGTTTTACCACACTGGCTGTAAGCAACATTGATGATAAAGAAAGGGTTCGGGATTATCTGGGTAAGATTCTTTCCTCCAGTAATCATCTGCTCTCACTGATCAATGATATCCTGGATATGAGCCGTATTGAGAGCGGGAAAATCCATCTGGAAGAGACGGAAGTCAGTCTGTCAGAGGTTCTTCATGATCTGAAAACCATTATCAGCGGACAGATCCATGCGAAACAGTTAGAGCTTTACATGGATGTCATGGATGTTATCAATGAGGATGTTTATTGTGACAAGACCAGGCTGAATCAGGTACTGCTGAATCTTTTGTCCAATGCGATCAAGTTTACTCCTGCAGGCGGAACCGTTTCTGTCCGGCTGAGAGAGTATCCGGGTATACAGAGAGGCTGTGAACTGTACGAAATCCGGGTAAAGGATAACGGAATCGGCATGAGTCAAAAATTTGTACAGAAGATATTTTCTCCTTTTGAGAGAGAGCGGACTTCCACTGTAAGCAGGACTCAGGGTACAGGACTGGGCATGGCTATCACCAAGAACATCGTGGATATGATGGGCGGAACCATTGAGGTTCAAACAGAACAGGGCAAAGGTACTGAATTTATTATCCGTCTGCCATTGCGGATTCAGCCTGAGAACCACCGTATAGAGAAAATCGCAGAACTGGAAGGTCTGAAGGCATTGGTAGTAGACGATGATTTCAATACCTGTGACAGTGTGACTAAGATGCTTGTAAAGGTTGGAATGCGTTCGGAATGGACACTTTCCGGTAAGGAGGCTGTTCTCCGTGCACGACAGTCTATGGAAATGGGGGATGCATTCCACGCTTATATCATTGACTGGCGTCTGCCTGATATGAATGGCATTGAAGTTACCCGTCAGATCCGCAGTCTTGGTGATGATACGCCAATCATTATCCTGACTGCTTACGACTGGTCAGATATTGAAGTGGAAGCCAGGGCAGCAGGGGTGACTGCGTTCTGTGCCAAACCTATGTTTATGTCAGATATCAGAGAGACTCTGATGGCTGCTATCGGTCAGAAGCAGGCCGGGGCAGAGGATAATATTCTTCCGGCAGCAGATTCAGATTTCAGAGGCAGGCAAATACTGCTTGTGGAAGATAATGAACTGAACAGAGAAATTGCAGTAGCACTCCTTAGTGAATATGGTTTTCAGGTTGATACAGCGGAAGATGGAGCAGAGGCTGTGGAGAAGGTTAAGAATTCAAGACCAGGTGATTATGATCTGGTGCTTATGGATGTGCAGATGCCTGTAATGAACGGATATGAGGCTACTGAGCAGATCCGTTCACTGGATGATCCGGCACTGGCGGGAATTACGATCCTTGCCATGACTGCCAATGCTTTTGACGAAGACAGAAAGAAAGCACTGGCATGTGGTATGGATGGATTTCTATCCAAACCAATTGTTATAGAGGAATTGATCAGTACATTACAAAACAGTCTGGGGTAAGTTTTCTGTTTGAACTGTGATAATGGGATATGAAAAGTGGTTTGATGAAAGCAAGGAGGAGCAACGAATGATTTGTGGAATGACGTATTTTCAGATATGTCTGTATTTTCTTATTTATTCTTTTGGCGGCTGGGTTGTTGAAGTTATTTTTCATGCAGTAGCGTTGGGAAAAGTTATAAACAGAGGTTTCCTGAATGGACCGGTCTGCCCGGTATATGGATTTGGGGTGCTTTCTGTTTTTGCTTTGCTCAATACAATTCAGGGCAGCGGGCGTCAGATGAGTGATGGAATGATTTTTGTGTTTGGAATTGTTCTGGCAACTGCGGTGGAGTTGGTTGCAGGCTGGCTGCTGGATGTGTGTTTCCACGCAAGATGGTGGGATTATTCAGATAAACCCTTTAATTTTCATGGCTACATTTGCCTGGAGTTTTCTCTGATCTGGGGACTGGCTATCGTTATGGTAGTAAAAGTTTTCCAGAAGTATGTAGAGGCACATGCGTTACATACACCTGCAACCTGGGAGTGGATTGTGATAGCAGTTTTGTATGCTGTGTATCTGACAGATTTTATTGTGACGGTAGCAGTGATCCAGGGACTGAATAAAAAGCTTACCAGACTGGATAAGGTTCGCTCAGATTTGAGAATTGTAAGTGATAAACTGAGTGATACACTGGCTACGACTACGATTGGCACAGCACAGAAAGTGGGAGAAGGAAAGGTTCAGGCAACTCTTGCAGCAGCAGAACTGCGTGATGCAACTGCCGCACAGCGAGAAAAATCTATCGAAATGCTTCGTATAAAAAGAGCGGAGCTTCAGGCTCAGTTTGAGGAACTGTCCAGCTCTATTACCAATCATACCGTTGTCGGTCAGGGGCGTATCATCAAGGCATTTCCGAAGATGCAGCACAGAGACTATTCCGAACTGATTCAGGAGCTGAAAAAGAGATTAAAATAGATTAAAATGCAGAGGGAGGCTTCAGGTGAACAGACAGGCAGTACAGACCTTAAAGACTTATTTTGGATATGATACATTCAGAGAAGGGCAGGAGAGTGTTGTGGAGTCCATTCTGGAACACCGGGATGTGCTTGCAATCATGCCGACAGGAGCCGGAAAATCCATCTGTTATCAGGTACCGGCACTGATGCTGTCAGGAATTACGATTGTAATTTCTCCTCTGATCTCACTGATGCAGGATCAGGTAAAGGCTTTGAATGAAGCGGGAATACATGCCGCATTTATCAATTCTTCACTGTCGGAAAGTCAGATTAGCAAGGCGTTGTACCTGGCAGCAGGAGGAAGATACAAAATTATTTATGTTGCACCGGAACGTCTGGAAAATTATGAGTTTCTGGAATTTGCCAGACAGGTGGAGATTTCCATGGTGACAGTGGATGAGGCACATTGTATTTCACAGTGGGGCCAGGATTTCAGACCAAGCTATGTCAAAATCGTAGACTTTGTAAAAAATCTTCCCGGTCGTCCGATCGTCAGTGCTTTTACCGCAACTGCAACAGAGGAAGTAAAGAACGACATTCTCTGTACTTTAAATCTGGAAGATCCGAAAGTAGTGATTACCGGGTTTGATAGAAAGAATTTATATTACAGCGTGGAAAATATCCGGCGAAAAGACGATTTTGTGATGGATTACATAGACAGACATCCAACAGAGAGCGGGATTATTTACTGCTCTACAAGAAAAAATGTGGACAATCTTTTTGAACTGCTTTTCCAAAAAGGAGTTGCTGTTACCAGATATCATGCAGGACTGAATAATGAAACCAGAAAAAAGAATCAGGATGATTTCATTTACGACAGAACCCCCGTTATTATTGCAACAAATGCATTTGGAATGGGGATTGATAAATCCAATGTGAGATATGTGATCCATTACAATATGCCGCAGAGTATGGAGAATTATTATCAGGAGGCAGGACGTGCAGGGCGTGACGGAGAGAATTCCCAGTGCGTTCTATTGTTTTCTGCACAGGATGTTATGATCGACCGAATGCTTCTGGATAACAAAGATTTTTCCGATGTGGATGAAGAGGATGAATTTCTCATTCGTCAGCGGGATATACGAAGGCTTCAGATCATGGAAGGATATTGTAAAACAACAGGATGTCTGCGAAATTATATTCTGGAGTATTTCGGTGAAAAGACCTTCGGTCCCTGTGATAATTGTGGAAATTGCCACAGAGAATACCATGAGACAGATATGACCAGAGAGGCGAAGTGGGTAGTGAACTGTGTAGCTGAGACGAGAGGAAGGTATGGACTGACAATTGTGCTTGGTACTTTGCTGGGGGCTAAGAGAGCCCGGTTGAGGGAGCTTGGAGCAGATAAGTATAAATCTTATGGAGCATTGAATGATCACAGTGAGGCAGAACTCAGGGCACTGATCAGCCAGATGACTGAGATGGGATATCTCTATCAGACACAGGAACGTTACAGTGTGCTGAAACTGGGCGATATTTCTCCGCTAAGAGATGAAAATACTCACGTGATCATGCGTACTTACGAGGAAAAAGAACCGGATAAAAAGAAAAAGCCCCAGAAATCTGTCAGAAAACGCAGTACAGATGCGCTTACGGCAGCAGGTTACGATTTATTTGAAGCCCTGCGGAAACTTCGTCTGCAAATTGCAAAAGAGGAAGCCATGCCTCCATATATCGTGTTCAGTGATAAGACGCTGATAGATATGTGCATCAAATGTCCGTCAAATGAAGAAGAAATGCTGGAGGTTTCCGGTGTGGGCGAGAATAAGCTAAAGAAATACGGTCAGAGATTTCTGGAAGAGATACAGAAGTTCTGCCTGGAACGTCCGAATGCGGTTTTGAGTATGTCGGAAGATGAAAATGGTAATCCCTGAGAACAAAGGTTGGAAAACAGATGAATATAGAAAAATATACGGAAGAATTAATCACATTGAGACATTACTTTCATCAACATCCGGAGCTGGCACTTCAGGAAGTGGAGACGTCTGCATATATCCGGAAATATCTGGAGAAACTGGGATATGAGATTGTGCCGATAGAACCTACAGGATTGATCGCGGAACTTCCATCTCTGAGAAACAGGGAGAAACTGGTTGTACTCAGGGCGGAGATGGATGCATTGCCCATACAGGAGCAGACAAATCTACCATATGCATCAGTAAATCAGGGATGTATGCATGCCTGCGGTCACGATATGATCCTGGCAGCAGCACTGATCCTTGCAAAAATTGTGGCAGAAGAGCAAAGAATGCAGGAAAGTTTTCCGGTCAGGCTCCGGTTCCTTTTTGAACCTGCAGAGGAGATTGGTGAAGGTGCAAAAAGAATGCTTCAGGCCGGAGCATTAGAGAATCCGAAAGCAGATGCATTTCTGATGTTTCATTACGCAGCGGATATGACATTTGGGATGGCAGTGCATCGGGGACAGGCATCTTCCATGATCAACAGTATGCAGATTCATGTTCATGGAAAATCCAGTCACTGGTGTGAAGCGGATAAGGGGATTGATGCAATTTATGCAGCTGCTCAAGTGATAAGTGCCATTCATAATCTGAATGAAAGTTTTGGAAAACAGCATCCGGATGCAGGAAAATATATTGTGGGTACGGGTACGATCCATGGCGGTGAATATACGAATATTATTGCAGACCATGTGGTATTAAACGGAAATATACGCGCAGTTCATGAAGAAACTTACATGGCACTTGAGCACGAGCTGGAGAGAAATCTGCAGGAAATTGAAAAGCAGACTGGCACACAGATCCGTATGGAATTTCCAAAAGATCCGGTATATGCGTTTGCCAATGATGAGGAACTTACAGAGACAGCAAAGGCAGTGGGTGAAGAAGTATTCGGGGATAAGTTTGTCCTGGAAGGAGAAGATGAGCTGTTTCTTTCAGGTGATAATGCATACAGATATTTCAGAGAAACCAGAGGACTTTTCACAGTATTTCTTGCAGGAATACCAGGAGAAAATCATCCTCTGCATCATCCGAAATTTCAATTGGATGAGAGGATACTGCCGTACAGCGTGGAAGCATTGTATAAGATTATAACTACATTATGAGTATTGCAATTTTGGAAAATAATGAATGGTGATGTGGTTCAGCAGAGCGTGAAATTCTACTGAACTGGATCAATGTATTATTTACGCAGATTGCTATGGAAGGAACGTCAGCAGGATGGATAATTTGTATCTGTTCTGCTGTTTTTTGAGTATACTCGTAATAATTTCAGAGAATACTGTAAATTGACCAAATTAAGTAAGCCCTGCTTCAATTGAGGATATCCACCTGACTCTATGAAAAATCTCGTTACTGTTCACTCCGTTCACAGTAACGTAGCCAAAATTCATTCCAGATTGCCTGCGGCAATGGAATTTTGGCTTGTATGTCTCGGGATTTTGGCATATTCATGCCAAAACATCTCGCGGGACAGTGGTGTGTGAACAATAACAAAATCTTATAAATAAATGAAAAAAATTACCAAAAGGACTTGAAAATTGGATTAAAATAGTATAATATAAAAACATAAACAAATTAAGAATGCATAGCAACTATAACTTATTAACGTTGAGTGATAGCAGATTGCTGAATAGTAACGGACAGACGATATACTATAAAGAAAGAATTGAGGGCAGAAATATGAAGATTACAGATACCATTAAATATGTCGGAGTTAATGACCATCAGGTAGATTTGTTTGAGGGACAGTATGCAGTGCCAAACGGAATGGCATATAATTCCTATGTGATTCTGGATGACAAGGTTGCAGTTATGGATACTGTAGATGCCAATTTCAAACATGAATGGCTGGATAATCTTGAACAGGCACTGGGCGGACGTAAGCCGGACTATCTGATCGTTCAGCATATGGAGCCTGACCATGCAGCAAATGTAGCGAACTTTCTGGAAGTATATCCCGGCACTACAGTAGTAGCCAATGCGAAGACATTTGTAATGATCAAGAATTTCTTCGGACTGGATCTGGAAGGGCAGAAACTGGAAGTAGAGAATGGTTCTACACTGAGTCTGGGAAATCATAATCTTACTTTTGTATTTGCGCCAATGGTACACTGGCCGGAGGTTATGGTGACTTATGACAGCACAGATAAAGTTCTTTTTTCGGCAGATGGATTTGGTAAGTTCGGTGCTCTGGATGTGGAAGAAAACTGGGATGATGAAGCAAGAAGATACTTTATCGGTATTGTTGGTAAATATGGCGCACAGGTACAGAGACTTCTGAAAGTAGCAGCTACTCTGGATATTCAGATCATCTGTCCGTTACATGGTCCGGTACTTACAGAAAATCTGGGACATTATATCAGCCTCTATGATACCTGGTCCTCTTACACACCGGAGGAAGAAGGAATCGTAGTTGCATATACTTCTGTATACGGACATACCAAAGATGCAGTCAATCAGTTTGTGGAGAAATTAAAGAGCAAGGGATGTCCGAAAGTAGTTGTTTATGATCTGGCAAGAGATGATATGTCTCAGGCACTCAGCGATGCATTCCGCTACAGTAAGCTGGTACTGGCAACAACTACTTATAATGCAGGAATCTATCCGTTTATGAATGACTTTATTACCCGTCTGGCAGAGCATAATTTTCAGAACCGTACGGTAGGTCTTATTGAAAACGGTTCCTGGGCACCTCTGGCAGCAAAAGTAATGAAAAATATGCTTTCTGAATGTAAGAAGATCAACTGGCTGGACACCACAGTGAAGATCATGTCCGCAGTAAATCAGGAAAACAGAGATCAGATGGAAGCGATGGCTTCCGAGCTTTGTAAGGAATATATTGCAAAGAATGATGAACTGGCAAATAAAAATGACATGACAGCATTATTCCGCATTGGTTATGGTCTCTATGTAGTGACATCAAATGACGGTAAGAAGGATAACGGACTGATTGTCAACACAGTTACCCAGCTGACAGACTCTCCGTTCCGTGTTGCAGTTAATATCAATAAGGCAAATTATTCTCACCATGTTATCAAGCAGACAGAGGTGATGAATGTAAACTGTCTCTCTGTAGAAGCTCCGTTCTCTGTATTTGAACAGTTTGGTTTCCAGAGTGGAAGAAGCGTGGATAAATTTGCGGGACAGAAGGTGAATCGTTCTGATAACGGACTGATATTCCTGGACAAATATATCAACGCATTTATGTCCCTGAAAGTAGAGCAGTATGTAGATCTGGGAACTCACGGAATGTTCATCTGCAGTGTGACAGAAGCCCGCGTGGTAAGTGACCAGGAGACAATGAGCTACACCTATTATCAGAAAAATGTAAAACCGAAACCTGAAATAGAAGGTAAGAAAGGATTTGTATGTAAAGTCTGCGGATATATCTACGAAGGTGATGAACTTCCGGAAGATTATATCTGCCCACTGTGTAAACATGGAGCTGTAGACTTCGAGCCAATTGGATGAAAGATTTCTCTTGTTAAACTGCTAAAGAGTGGCATTCTGTTATATGAATAATTGTTGAGATTTCAGAGTGATCTGATTGATAAAATAAAAAATAGAGATTGTCAGTGGTTATTAAATAGCTGGCAATCTCTATTTTTGCTCCAGTATTAATAGAAACATTATGGAATGTAAAGAAATTTTGATAGACGAATTCAATAACAATATGTTACACTTTATGAAAGTTAGAGTTTAATATATCAAATATAAAGGGAAGTGTGTCTATTGAAACAAATTAAAAAGAAACTTCCAAAAAGAATATATTGGAATATTATGAACTTTCTGAGCATTATGATGAAATAAAAATGTGGTATGACGGATATCGGTTTGGAAATGTAGAGGTTTACTGTCCCTGGGATGTGATAAATTATTGTGATGAATTGCGTATAAACAATATGGCGCAGCCACAGAATTACTGGTCTAATACTAGCAGTAATGAAGCAGTGAAACGCTTTATTCAGGAGACTGATAAGGAACGGTCAGAAAGGAAATTGAGAAACTGATAGCAGGAGAAACAATTGTAAAGGAGATTTATCAGGAACTGACATATCAGGATATGTATGCTTCGATTGAAAACCTGTGGAGTGTTCTTTTTACTACGGGATATCTCACACAGACTGGAAGAAAAGATACAAATACGTTCATGTTTACCATTCCTAATATGGAAATACGTAATATTTTTCTGACACAGATTATGGAATATTTTAAGAAAACTGTTTCTGAGAATGGAGAAGCACTTGAAGTACGGTATTGCATTTTACAAAAAGAAATGCAAAGTAATGGCAGTCAAATAAATGAAAAACAAATACAAAAAAGCAGCAGAACCATTGAGGGATAGTGATTCAATGGTTCTGCTTTTTACTGTCTGTATTGATGAAGTTGCTTAATGTAACTGGAACACAACAGTTTCGTAAGGTTTGAGTACAAGTGTTCCAATTCCGTATTCAACTTCATTTTCTCCGTAATTGGAAATGATTACGGGAGTGTTGCACGATAATTCAATATCTTCAGCGCCATAATGGAATTTCTGCATGGATGCAGAGAAATTATGCACTGCCAGCCATGTCTCGTTCTGCCAGCTTCTGGTGTAGGCGATAACCGGTCCCTCTTCCGGGCAGCAGAGTTTGAAATCTCCATGAGCCATTATCGGGTGTTTTTTGCGTAGTGCGATAAGATTCTGGTAGAATCTGAAAACGGAAGAGTCATCATTCATCTGGCTTTCTGCGTTAATGAGTTTGTAGTTTGGATTGACACCCAGCCACGGAGTATGCTCAGAAAATCCGCCGTTTGGACTGTCGTTCCACTGCATAGGCGTTCTTGCATTATCACGGCTGATACTTCTGGATTCTGCCAGTGCTTCTTCAGGAGAAGCTCCCTGTTCGATCATGGTTTTATAATAATTGCGGGTATCAATGTCATTGTAATCATCGATAGATGGGAAGGCAACATTGGTCATTCCCAATTCTTCGCCCTGGAAAACAAAGGGGGTACCGGGAAGTGTGTGCAGATAACATGCCAGCATTTTTGCAGATTCTGACCAGAATTCTCTGTCATTTCCGTAAAGGGAAACCTGACGCGGTTTGTCGTGATTACTTAAAAATCTTGCCCACCATCCGTCTTTTTTCAGGATTTCATAATCTTTCTTAAGATCACGTTTCATTTTCTCTGGTGACCATGTCTGGATTTCAACAATCGGAGGGACAAATGGAATAGCCATATTAAATTCTTTGCTTGCTGCGCTGGAATAGTTGATGGCATCCTGTTCATTGTTGATATTAACTTCTCCTACACTCATCAGATTGTCGGGAGTCATTGTTTCTGCAACCATTTCACGGATGTAGCGGTGGGTTCCCTCCAGATTTACACACGCTACAGTACCAATGGGTTCATTCATATCTGCACGTCCGTCCAGTCCTTTGTCAAGATAACTGATGGCATCAATGCGATATCCGTCAACACCTTTCTCATTCCAGAAACGGATAATATCAAAAATTTTCTCTTTAGTTTCCGGATTATCCCAGTTCAGATCCGGTTGTTCTTTAGCAAAGAAATGGAGATAGTATTGTCCACGTTCAGGAACATATTCCCAGGCACTTCCGCCAAATACGGACATCCAGCAGTTGGGTGCGCCTCCGTCCGGTGCAGGATCACGCCAGATATAGTAATCACTGTAAGGATTATTGCGGGATTTCTTTGATTCCCGGAACCATTTATGTTTATCTGAAGAATGGTTCAGAACCAGATCCATGATAATGGCGATACCGCGTTCATGCGCACCGTCGCGGAAAGCATCCCAGTCTTCCATAGTTCCGAATTCTTCCATGATCGCGAAGTAATCAGAAATATCGTAACCGTTATCCACATTCGGAGAAGCATAGACAGGAGACATCCATACTGCATTGATGCCAAGCTCCTTCAGATAATCCAGCTTCTCAATCATTCCCTTCAGATCACCGATTCCATCATTGTTGCCATCTTTAAAACTTCTTGGGTAAATCTGGTAGATCACCAGATCTTTATACCAGTCTTTTTTGTGTTTCATATGTACATCCTTTCGTCTTTTTGCATAAATAAACTCTGAAATTATTATATTGTATTGTGCAAAAAAACGCAATAAAGAAAATGAGATTATTACTTCCTTAACAAGTACGGAGTTACTGTTCACACACCACTATTCCGCGAGGTGTTTTGGCATGAATATGCCAAAATCCCGAGACATACAAGCCAAAATTCCATTGCCGCAGGCAATCTGGAATGAAAGACACCGGAAAACACAGATAGTGTTTTATGTGGCGCCATGTTATGATGGAATTGCTGTAAATCATAGAAATGATTTATCAAGAGGGAGGTTTTTGAAATGAATACAACAAAACTGGAGAAAAAGAAACTACCAGTCGAATTAGCACAAATTCAGTACATTACGAATCATGCGGATGGCCATGGAGAGAACAATAACTGGTGATTTTCACGAAAAAAAAGTTGTTACGAAAACTATATTGCAATTTGCACAAAAAATAAGTATAATAAAAAAAACAATTGCGCATAAGGTATATAAAATGCTGCTTATAGCAACGTTGATACCAGATTGTGGATCAATTGGAGAAATATAAGCGGTAAGAGTGAAAAATCACGAAGGAGACAAGAATCATGGGAAAAAGAGCAGCAGGAATATTAATGCCGATCAGCAGTCTTCCATCAGACTATGGCATCGGATGTTTTTCCAAAAGTGCATATGAATTTGTAGACTGGTTAAAGGAAGCCGGACAGACTTACTGGCAGATTCTGCCATTGGGACCGACCAGCTATGGAGATTCTCCATATCAGTCTTTCTCTACATTTGCAGGTAATCCATATTTTATTGATCTGGATACACTTGTGGAAGAAGGAGTTCTTGATAAGAAAGACTGCGAGAAAGTTAACTGGGGAAAGAAGCCTGATGAGGTAGATTATGAAAAAATCTACAAAGGCCGTTATCCTCTTCTGAGAAAAGCATACGAGAACAGTGATATCAGCAAGAATCCTGACTATCAGAAATTCGTAGCAGAGAACAGATGGTGGCTGTCAGATTATGCTCTGTTTATGGCAGTAAAAGACCGTTTCGAAGGTGTAGAATGGACCAAATGGGCTGAGGATATCAGACTCCGCTGGAACAATGCCATGGATTATTATCGTGAAGAACTCTATTTTGATATTGAATTCCAGCAGTATATGCAGTTTAAGTTCTATGAGCAGTGGATGAAACTGAAATCCTATGCAAATTCAAAAGGAATCCAGATCATTGGAGATATTCCGATTTATGTTGCCATGGACAGTGCTGATGCATGGGCGCATCCGGAGCTGTTCCAGCTGGATCAGGATAATGTACCACTGGCAGTAGCAGGATGCCCTCCGGATGGATTTTCTGCAACCGGTCAGTTATGGGGAAATCCGTTATATCGCTGGGATTATCACAGAAATATAGGATATCAGTGGTGGATTTCCAGAATGAGTTATTGCTTCAGACTGTATGATGTTGTGCGAATCGATCATTTCCGTGGATTTGATGAATATTTCTCTATTCCATACGGAGATAAAGATGCAAGAGGCGGACACTGGGAAAAGGGTCCCGGAATTGATCTGTTCCGTAAGATTGAACAGGCGCTTGGATGGAAGCAGGTTATCGCGGAGGACTTGGGATATATGACAGATTCCGTACGTCATCTGGTATATGAGAGCGGCTTCCCGGGAATGAAGGTTCTGGAATTTGCGTTTGACTCCAGAGATTCCGGATGTGCCAGTGATTATCTGCCACATAATTATCCGGAGAACTGCGTGGCATATACAGGAACCCATGATAATGAAACTATCGTGGGATGGTGGAATAGCATCACAGCAGCTGAGAGAAAACTGGCGAGAGATTATCTGTGTGATCATGCAACACCGGAAGAAGAACTGTATAAATGTTTCATCAGTCTGATCATGCGCAGTGCTGCGCGTGTCTGCGTTATCCCAATGCAGGACTATATGGGACTGGACAACAGATTCCGAATGAATAAACCATCTACAGTTGGTACGAACTGGAAGTGGAGAATCAAGAAGAGAGATCTTACAAAGAAACTCCAGAAGGAAATCTATGATGTGACACTTCGTTACGGACGTAAGAACTGGGATTAAATACATAATGAAATAATTGGAATAATGACAGCGTTTCGGATATAAATAATATTCGGAACGCTGTTTTTTTAACCGAATCAAGCAGTTATTTGGTAAAAAAAGCAACGAAGTGGTTGGTTTTATCTGTTTTGTTTTATCCAGTCAGAGTCATTTGTCAGAGGGAAAAAAGGACAGTTTCGCAAGGTCTTTATTTTTGTATGAAAAAGAAAACATTGAAATTGTTTTGACGGGCGTACAATTGAAAAAGAAATGCATTGATTTTCGGGCAATGTCTGATAAAATATTAACCAGAAAAAACAAAAGAACAGATTTTCAGGAGGGAACATAAATGAACTATAACAGATTAGAAAACAGTCTGATTGATGTGATCAAAGAGGAACAGGCGAAGCTTGGATATATGAAGGAGAAGATCAGCCTTTATTATCCGCTCAGTTCCCTGAATCATTTCTTTGGCAATGAGACGGATGCTGCAGGCATGATGGAGATTTTAAAAGATTTTCCTTCTTATATAAAAGAGAAATTTGGTGAAGTAGCAGTATCACACAGAGGAGATCGTTTCTGCTTCACTGTTTCGGAAAAAGCTTCCGAATATGTACATAATAATATGAAAGAGAATGAATTCATCAAGGCATTGATCGAACTGGTTGGCAGACATGGATGTACGATAGATGAAATTAAAGAACTGTTCCATTCTTATTCAGATAAAATCATTACTGAACCAATGGATAACGAGGAGTTTGATGTGATGATCCGCTTTGATGACGGATCAGATCCTTATTATTATTGTTTTAAAGATGAAGGATGCCATATCATTTACCACAGATTTCTGCCGGAAGACTATGCAGATTTTGGATTCTGATAAGAATGAGTGAAAATTTTCCAACTGTCGGATCAGCAAAAATATATGTGATATTTGCAACAAAAGTATGTTATTTTTTTGTCAAATATCAACAAAAATAAGTCGAAATTCTATATTGACAGATAGTCTCAATAATGGTAATTTTTATTTGATTTAATGTTTTCATTTATAGAAACAGGTAACATTTTATTACATTATTTTACAGGAATAAAATAGATAAAATTGAGTTGACAGTTTGGAGGGAAAGATTAAATGAGAAAAACCAAAATTATCTGTACAATGGGACCGTCTACTGATAAGGGCGATGTTATGGAGCAGCTTGTGAGAGAGGGAATGGACGTAGCACGTTTCAACTTCTCACATGGACCTCACGATGAGCAGAGAGGCCGTATCCAGAAACTGAGAGAACTTCGCAAGAAATATGACAGACCTGTTGCAGCACTTCTTGATACAAAGGGACCGGAGATCAGACTTGGATGCTTCAAGGATGGCAAGGTTTCTCTGGAAGAAGGACAGATTTTTACATTTACAAATAAAGATATTGAAGGAACTAATGAGTGCGTAAGCATTACTTATAAAGAGCTTTATAAGGATGTGCAGCCGGGTGGACATATTCTGGTTGATGATGGACTTGTAGACCTGGAGGTTCAGGACATCTCAGGAAAGGACATTGTCTGCAAGGTTATTAATGCAGGTGTGATTGGCGACAAGAAGGGTGTCAATGTTCCGGGTGCAAACCTGAAGATGCCATTCATCAGTAAAAAAGACCATGATGATCTTCTCTTCGGTATCCAGGAAGGATTTGATTTCGTTGCAGCATCTTTTACACGTACTGCAAACGATATCCGCGAAGTAAGAAAAATCCTGAAAGAAAACGGCGGTGAAGAGATTCAGATCATTGCAAAGATTGAGAACCAACAGGGCGTTGACAATATCGACGAGATTATTGAAGCAGCAGATGGCATCATGATCGCCAGAGGTGACATGGGTGTTGAGATCCCGCCGGAATATGTACCTGTTATCCAGCAGAAAATCATCCAGAAAGTTTACACAGCAGGAAAACCGGTTATTACAGCAACACAGATGCTTGACTCCATGATCTCTCATCCGAGACCAACCCGTGCAGAGGCTACAGACGTTGCCAATGCGATTTTTCAGGGAACAAGTGCAACTATGCTTTCAGGAGAAACCGCAGCTGGTAAATATCCGGTACAGGCACTTCAGATGATGAGCCGTATTGCAGAACATATGGAGCAGAATATTGATTACAATACAATCTTTAAGAAAACAGACAGAAATGAGAATCCGGATATTACAAATGCAATCGCACATGCAACCTGTCTGACCGCAATCGACTTGAAGGCCAGTGCAATCCTTGCAGTGACAAAATCCGGAAGTACAGCTCATATGATGTCCAAACACAGACCAGGATGTCTGATCGGTGCATGTACAAGCTCTGAGAGAGTTCTTCGCCAGCTGAATCTGTCCTGGGGTGTTTACCCGATGCTGATCAAGGAAGAATACAGTTCTGAGATCCTTTGCCTGAGAGCAATCGAAGCAGCACAGAAGCATAAACTTGTAAAAGTTGGCGACACTATTGTATTTGCCGGTGGTGTACCGCTTGGAATTCCGGGAAGAACAAACCTGATCCGCGTCTGCACGGTTGAGTAAGTCAGGAAAATATCAGTAGTTGAAGTGGGAAACTTGCCTGATTCGATAAAAAATAGTATTTTCAGAAAATATAAGATGTAAAAGACACAGGGGTCTGCCGTCAGAAAAGTATGACAGAAAATATTTTCTGACAGCAGTCCCTTGCTTGTGTTAGAGGAGAGAATTGTTATGAAAACAAATGAGGAAGAAGATTCGAGACATATTTTCAGAGGAGAGCTGGCATTGGTGATAGCAGTCATGATCAACAGTCTTGCTGTTATTCTGATGCTGTATTCTGGTTCAGGAATATCTGCCATATCCAGTGTTCCTTATGCATTTGAAAAAGTATTTCCGGTAATTACACTGGGAACATGGACTTATATTTTTCAGGCACTTCTGATCTTAAGTCTGATGATACTGAGAAAAAAATTTGTACCTGCTTATCTGTGCAGTTTTCTGGTTGGATTTGCATTCAGTGAGTTTTTGGATGTTAATGAGGCATGGATCAATATCCTGCCAAAGACAATTCCACTCAGAGTGTTATATTTTGTGATCAGTTATCTGCTGATCTGTATAGGGATCGCACTTTCTAACAGATGCGGTCTGCCGATTATTCCTACAGATCTGTTTCCTCGTGAACTGTCAGAGATTATAAAGGTGAAATATTCTAAGATCAAGGTTTCTTTTGATGTGATCTGTCTGATGATTACTGCCTGTATGACAGGGCTGATTCTGGGGCATATCAACGGACTGGGAATCGGAACAGTGATGGCGGCATTTACCATGGGAAAAGTAATTGGATTGATTGGTGATGAGATGGATAAGCACTTCCGGTTTGTGAATTTCACTCAGCACTGTTCACTTCATGTACAGTAACAGAGTTTCTTCATTGCAGGATTTTTCTTTCTATGATATACTTGACGCATTATAGAAGTAAAGATATCATAAGAAATCTGTGATGGAAGTATGTTGCAACTCTGGTATCTGAAAATAATATATTAAGGAATAGTGATGCAGATTATGAAACGGTTGCTCATAAAAAACAAAAGAAAGCTCTGGCTTTGGTTTCTGCTCCTTGTTTTTTTGTTTCTGGCATGCAGAGCTGCTTACATTACAGGCAGCAAAGCAGAACAGACCAGAAATAATGAAGTAGAAGAAAGGCAGGCAGATAGTCGGTCAATACCGAATGAAATGGAGATATTATGTTGAATCAATTTTCAAGAACAGAGCTTCTTCTGGGAAAAGAAGCAATGAATAAACTGGAGAACTCCCGTGTGGCAGTGTTTGGAATCGGAGGGGTTGGAGGATATGTATGTGAAGCATTGGTCAGAAGCGGTGTGGGGACCTTTGATCTGATCGATGATGACAAAGTATGCCTGACGAATCTTAACAGACAGATTATTGCCACCAGGAAAACTGTTGGTCAATATAAAACAGAGGTGATGCGGGACAGGATCCTGGACATTAATCCGAAAGCAGATGTGAGAATCCATAACTGTTTTTATCTTCCGGAGAATGCTGCTGATTTCGATTTTAGTGAGTATGATTATGTGGTAGATGCTGTGGACACAGTGACTGCGAAGATTGAACTGATCATGCGTGCAAAGGAGGCAGGGACTCCTGTTATCAGCAGTATGGGTGCCGGAAATAAGCTGGATGCCAGTGCGTTTCGGGTGGCGGATATCTATAAGACGAAGGTGTGTCCGCTGGCGAAGGTTATGCGTAGAGAGCTGAAGAAGCGTGGTGTGAAGAAACTGAAGGTTGTTTATTCAGAGGAACAGCCGATCAGACCAATTGAAGATATGGCGATCAGCTGCAGGTCGCATTGTATTTGTCCTCCGGGTGCTGCGCATAAGTGTACGGAGCGCAGAGATATTCCGGGCAGTGTGGCCTTTGTGCCGTCTGTCGTCGGGCTGATTATTGCAGGAGAGGTTATTAAAGACCTGACTGCGGAGTACAGAAGATAAGAAGTGTTTATTTTGAGATGTGTATGGTGTCAGAAATGGTATGGTACACATCTTTTTTTGCGGGAAATATTTTGAATTGGATTGATGGATTACCTGTTAGAGTGTATAGAATTGTTATATGAGAAAAAGTCAAAATAACATAAAAATTTATAGGATTTTCAAAATATAATGAAAGAAAAAAGAAAGAATCTGTGATACACTGTCATTATTGATTGATAGAACTGTGAAGGTGCAGAATTTGGTGAATGAGAATGCCTGAACGATATCAGCGTAATAAATTGTTACTGCTTACTCCGTTCTCAGTAACTAATAAATTTCAGATTGGAGGATATCATATCGAATGAAAACAAATTACAACAGAACAGTGCAGGCCTGTTTTATCGGATATGTAGTGCAGGCCATTGTGAACAATTTCGTTCCTCTGCTGTTTCTGACATTTCAGGGCAGTTACGGGATTTCGCTGCAGAAGATCACACTTCTGGTTACTTTTAATTTCGGGATTCAGTTGCTGGTAGATCTGGCATCGATTGGATTTGTGGACAGAATAGGTTATCGTGCATCTATGATCCTGGCACATGCAATGGCGGCTGCAGGTCTGATTTTGCTCACAGTATTGCCGGAGTGCCTGGGAGATCCGTTTGTGGGACTTCTCATTGCAGTTATGATCTATGCCATCGGAGGCGGATTGCTGGAGGTGCTGGTAAGTCCTGTGGTGGAAGCCTGCCCTACAGATAATAAGGAAAAAGCAATGAGTCTCCTTCATTCCTTTTACTGTTGGGGACATGTGGGAGTGGTACTTCTTTCTACATTATTCTTTCGTATTTTCGGGATTGCAAACTGGAAATATATGGCGCTGGTGTGGGCATTGATTCCCATTGCAAATGGAATCTTTTTTACCAGAGTTCCCATTGCTCCACTGCTGGATGAGGGTGAAAAGGGGCTGACTATGGGAGAGCTTTTTAAGAAAAAAATCTTCTGGGTTCTGATGTTAATGATGCTCTGTGCAGGAGCCAGTGAGCAGGCGGTAAGCCAGTGGGCTTCTACTCTGGCTGAGAAAAGCTTTGGAATCAATAAAACTATCGGAGATCTGGCAGGTCCCATGGCGTTTGCAATTCTTATGGGAAGTTCAAGGGCATTTTATGGAAAATTTGGAGATAAAATCAATCTGGAACGCTTTATGCAATACAGTGCAGTTCTGTGCATGGTTTCCTATCTGATGATCGCATTTATCCCGGTACCTGCGTTGGGAATCCTTGGATGTGCGGTTTGCGGTCTGTCTGTAGGTATTATGTGGCCGGGAACCTTCAGCATGGCGGCTGCCTCAGTAAAGCGTGGCGGAACAGCCCTGTTTGCCCTCCTTGCCCTTGCTGGAGATGTGGGATGCTCATCCGGACCAACCTATGTGGGGATGATTTCAGGAGCACTGAATGATAATCTGAAACTTGGAATCTTTGCGGCACTGATTTTCCCTGTGTTGATGATAATGGGGATTAAGATGATTGGAAGTCTGCAAAAATATGATTGAGATATATTAAAAAGTATGGAACGATTAATTTTTCATATTGATGTAAACAGCGCATTTCTTTCCTGGGAGTCAGCCAGAAGGGTAAGCCAGGGGCTGCCGGATCTCAGGGAGATTCCCTCCTGTGTGGGAGGAGATCCAAAGAAACGGACAGAGTACACACGCTGTTCCCGGACGAAATACCGGAGAAAATGTGGCCACTTCCTGTCCGTAACCTGTTATTTCTGGGAAAAGCCTCCGAGCAGAAGCTTCTGAATCAGGGAATCCGTACTATTGGTGATCTGGCAAGGGAACGGGAAGCAAATGTACAGCTCTGGCTTGGAGAAAAACCAGAGCACAGATGAAAAATGAAGACAGACAGGAAGAATAAAAGCGCAGAGATGATACTTTTTCTCTGCGCTTTTATAGCGGACTGTTATACATATTTCAAAAATTCTTCATCCTGGATCCGGGAAGTATGGATGGCATTTTGGATAGCCTGAGCCATGACTTCTGCGGCGAGAGTTCCTGCCATATTGATATCTACAGAAACATCGCCAATGCTGGCAGCATAGATGGAATCGCCGTCAGCCATAGTTGCTACAGGATTGATGCATCTGGCATAGGCACAGCGGGTCATAGAGGCAATTTTATTCAGTTCAGCCTTTGAAAATGCCCCATTGGTGATCACAGCCCCGATGGTGGTATTGCCGGTAAACTGGTCATGAGGTGTCATAAAGCGGTATAATTCGTGGACACTATCCAGAAACCCGCTTCTGTCAGGCGTTTTCAGCCCTGCGATTTTCTGACCATTTTGTGGACTAAAGATATCTCCCAGTGCATTGACAACGACAATTGCGGCCATCTGGAAATTTCCCACTGATACAGCGGCAATACCAAGACCTGACTTCATGGATTGTTTCATACCGTAAAGTTTTCCCACAGTTGCACCGGTACCTGCGCCGATATTCCCGGTTCTGGCATCTGTTCCTGCAAATGCCTGACGGCAGGCTTCTTCGCCCATTTTTGCAGTTGGACGTATTTTAGGATCTCCGTAAGAGAGGTCATAGATACAGGACTGGCATACAAGAGGAACCAGGGCTGCACCGGTGTTATAACCGATATTTTGTGATTCCAGATAGTTCATCACACCGTCAGCAGCAGCCAGTCCATAAGCAGAACCTCCGGACAAGACAATAGCATTGATGGGATTGTCGGCAGTGACAGGAGAGGTGAGAGGAGTTTCTCTGGAAGCAGGGCCGCCTCCGCTTATATCGCAGCCTGCTTTTGCTCCATTTGGAAAATAAAGAACAGTTACACCGGTCTTCGCATCATGGTCAGAAGTATGACCGATGCGTAAATTTGAAAGCTCTGTAATAGAAATCTCTTTTAATAATGACATAAAAATCTCCTTTATTATGTGATAGCAATTCTATGAAATACTGAGAGCAATCCAGCCCATCAGAATGTGAAGTACTGCGTCAGATATTTTCCTTGTCTTTCGCACTCTGCTGAACTGTCTTGATTGCATTATTTTGTGAGATTGCTATAGATATTAATTGAATCAGGTAGGATTTCTGTTTTAAATGTGCCAGATAAAAAAACCTGACTACGGTGACAATGTAGTCAGGTTTTTTGGAAAAGGCTGTTCTTTTAAAGATTATGCACGTTTCAGTGCCACAGAAAGTGCCTTGGAAACGATACTTCCCACTACAAAGCAGAAGCCCGCTTCGATCAGTCCCTGAACGCCCACAAAAGCAGCAACGAAGACAACAGGATTGCTTACTCCAAGACTGGAAACAATACCCTGAATGTAATCTGTGTTGTAGAAGAAGAGACATAAAAAGCCCATGAAGAAGAAAGTATTCAGTAACGGGCATGCCAGTGAAGCAACGTAATAGGAAAATTTCTTCGCCGGTGATTTATATAATGCTGCGAAAATAAGTCCTGTGATCCATCCTTCCAGCACACGTGCCACGATACATACAATAAAAGTGCCAAATGGATTAATGTTAAAAAGTGCAGCAGCGAAAGCTGAACTTCCTGTGACAGCCATATAGAAGCTGGTTGCACCGAAAGCAAGTCCGCATACAGCACCACCTTTCGGTCCGAGAATGATAGCTCCTACAGCTACCGGGATGGTGAGAAGAGTGATGGATAAGCCGGGAGTACGAAGGTAGCCCAGCGGGGTAAAGGACATGAGCAGAATAATGGCAATCATCATAGCCAGCTCTACCATGTAAAGAGTGCTGCTTCTTTTTGCTGCAGCTGTTGTAGTAGTTGTTGTTGTGTTCATATGAATTCTCCTTTTGGTCTGATAAAACGGCGCAATGCGTCCCCTGCTTTTCAGACAGTTTAGAGTATGGGGATCAGGCGTTATGAAAAATATGCATCAGAACAAAAGATATGAAACAAGAAATATCTTCCGGTAAAAATTTCCGGTGTGTAGACGCCTTGCAGGTCGCCTCACGAATTTAACCAGACTGTGAAGTGGATGGATTTATCCACCAGACTGTCAGATGTGGAAAACAGATGCATTTTCTTTCGAATAACGCTCTCGTAAACAATAACACATTTGATTAAAAACTGCAATATTTTATAGTATGTTTGAAAATAAATACAGGATATAGAGACGTTTCTATATCCTGCAAAAAATATTGATTATGAGATTTAGCGTTCCATCATGCTGATGGATTCAATTCCCACACTTCCACCACGTACTACTTCGATTCTGTGGAATTCTTCCTTGATCAGTTTGACAACTGCATCATGACATTGTGTGTGAACAGTAACTGGAATAATACTGATACTTGCATAACATTGTTGCTATACGTATAATGGAGGCAGGTAAAACTGTGATGAGGTAAAAACTTATGAAAATAACGGAAGAGTTACTGAAGGAAATGAAAGTTAAGGACGAGAATTTTTCGGATGGTGATTATATAAGAATTACGAAAGAACATCTGCTCAGCAGCAGGTGTTTGATATGATGAGAAAACATGGAATCCTGACAGATGATTATTATGATCTCACAAAGCAGAGAGAAAAGGTAAGAAAAGAATAATATATGTTGTTAAATATCATGGAGGGTGTATAAAATGGAAAGACATGCATTTGCGATGAAAGTAAAAGATGACATGATGAACAGCTATCGTCAGAAATTGGGGGAGATATGGAAAGATCTGACTTTGTTCCTGGACAGAAATCAGGTAAAAAATTTCAGTATCTGGAATACTGAGAGACTGATTTTCGGATATTATGAAAAAGAAGACGATGCAGAACTTAACGCAGAAGAAAAAGCAGTTAGAGATGTACTAATAGAAAAAATGGCAGAAACTTTTGAATGGATCTCCGAGCCAGGTCAGGATATGCGTCTGATGTATCATAATTATGGAGTTATAAGAGAAAACAAAGAACTGATTCGTCACAGAGTGTTTATGACCAGATTAAAAGACGGATGTGAAGAAGAGTATAAGGCGCGACATGATGGATTGATCGCGCAGAGAGGCGATACAGTAGATCCGGGTCCAGATAGTAATTTTACTATCTGGAGCGCAGGCGGATATATTTTTGGATATGATGAAATTGATACTACTATGGAAGTTGATGAAACGCCGGAGGCAAGAGAAACTACTGTAGCATGGGAGACAAGACAGCTGGAAATCATGGACTGGATCACAGATGATATGGATTGGATGACTGGTGAATGGCATCCGGCAAGCAGAAGACTTGCATGGCATAACTGACAGAAGACCAGCAGTGTACTGGGTGTGATGAGTTCAGGAGAATTTGTAAAAGAAATTGTCTACAATCAAAAACAACCAGAACGGGCATAAAACAACATGCAGTCCCAAATAACAGATATCTGTATAGATATCTGTTATTTTTAATGTAAAAACTTGTAAAGTGGTGAAAACAAAATAAAAACAACTGAAATACAACAAAAATCAAATAAAAAACAACACAAATAAACGGCTGATACATGTTGAATTATGCTGATTTTGGGAAAATGACAAGGTATAATGGAACTATATGAAAACATGGAGGCTTATTGCTGATCGATGACAGTGATAGCACTGTTTGTTTATGTGTAGATAGTTACTTCATGAGAAAGGAGTAACATGGAAAAATTTCAAACATCAGACATTTCCGGAATTCTCTTATGAATGGCTGGAGGCTGAACTGGATACTGTTGCAACAAGAACAGCAAAGATATTGTAGCTAACGCAGAAGGACAGGTTATCATCGGTGAGGTTAACCAGGATGCTACAGCTCAGACAAGATGATGCAAATAAAGACACTTTTTTGGACAAACGAGGTTCTTACCCTGGAGAGCAGATCAGGGTAAAATGAAATCATCAGATATGAAGAGCGCAATTCATATATTGAGGAGGATTTAAAATGGCAGCTTATTATTTAGCAGTAGATATCGGAGTATCCAGCGGACGTCACATTCTTGGACATATGGAAAACGGAAAATGGTTCTGGAAGAAATCTATCGTTTTGAAAATGGAATGATAAAGAAAGACGGAGAACTCTGCCGGGAATTTGACCGCCTTTTTAAAGAGGTTGTAAATGCAGGCCCGGGAGAGGCTACTGCAATCGGA
This sequence comes from Blautia wexlerae DSM 19850, assembly GCF_025148125.1. NCBI lineage: Bacteria > Bacillati > Bacillota > Clostridia > Lachnospirales > Lachnospiraceae > Blautia > Blautia wexlerae. Next base: position 3,503,440 of record NZ_CP102267.1, on the reverse strand, counting down.
AATATCACAGCACAGATGCTGAAAGCAGAAGAGTTTAAAACAATCGAAGAGGCTCGTACTATCATTCATGAGTCCTTTGGTGTAAAAGTTTATAAATAATAAAAGAGCAGGAATGCAGACTGCATAATGCATAATGAATCTCTGCTCTGAAAACAGGAGGAATCATATTATGTTAGTAAACACAAAGGCAAAAGTTGGTGTATTTTCTATCGCTTTAGGTGCATATCTGCCTCAGTTCCCGTCACTGGTACCGGAATTTGAGTCACAGTATGCAGCATTCAAGAAAACAATCCCGGATACAGTAGAGATTATTGACGGTGGAATGGTAACTACAAAGGAACAGGCAATGGAAGCAGGGGACAAGTTCCGTGCAGCTGATGTTGATCTGGTATTTCTTCAGATGCTTACCTATGCCACATCTTATAACATGCTTCCGGCAGTCCGTGACCTGGATGTACCGGTTGTTCTGGTGAATGTGCAGAAGCTGAAAGCCTTGGATTATGACCACACTGATATTGCCTCCTGGTTAGGAGAGGGGTATGCATGCGGTGCAGTAGGCGAAGCTGTGGCAGACCTGGAGAGAGCAGGCAAGAGACACGCGGTGATCACAGGTGTTGTAGAAGGTGGAGATCCTGGAGTTCAGGCAGAGATCGAAGATTGGTGTAAGGCTGCTCAGGTAAGAAGAAGATTCCGTGATACTAATATCGCACAGATTGGAAGACCGTATCCGGGCATGATGGATCTCTATATTGATGAGACAAATCTGTACAACAGAATGTTCCTGTATACAAAACAGTTTGACTGGGAGAAAATGTGGGCTATTGCTGATGATATTACAGATGAAGATGCTATCCGTGCAAAAGCTCAGGAAATTCTGGATACCTTTGAGATCGAAGGCGGCGGAACAATTGAGAAAGTATGGGATATGGCGAAATATGTGGTAGCATTTGAAAAATGGGTAAAAGATGAGCATCTTGGAATGATCGCTTCCCATTATGATGGATTTGCACAGGGTAAAGCAGGAGTTCTGGACAGTATGCTGATCCCGGCATTTTCCATGCTGATCAAACAGGGTACAGCCTGCGCTGTAGAAGGGGATATGAAGGTTGCCATGGCAATGAGTATCTTAAAGACCATTTCAGGAACAGGACAGCTTTCTGAGATGTACTCCATTGACTTCAATGATGATATCTGTATTATCGGTCATTCCGGAAGTGGTGATGCTGATATCTCTGCTAAGAAGCCAACCATGAAGATCGTAAAAGTATTCCACGGTAAGACAGGTGGCGGATATCTGACACAGTTCTATCCATATACAGGTCCTGTTACTTATCTGGCAATCACACAGGATGCAGACGGACACTTCAGGTTTGTTGTCGCTGAAGGCGTAAATGAAGAAGGTAAAATCCTTTCTTTTGGTGACACAAATATGAGAACACGTTTCACCTGCGGTGCAAGAGAATTTGTAAACCGCTGGAGTGAAGCAGGCCCAACACATCATATGGCAGCTGCTACAGGAAGACATATTGAGACGATCCTTAAAGTTGCCAAGATATTCAACATACCGGTTGAAATTGTAACAAGATAAGAATGTAACAATATAAAAGGTAGAAATATAGGAAATCGAAATACTCCATAATTGACTTCTAAAATTACATATTCAAATCCAAAAAGGAATCCTGGATTTTTCAGGATTCCTTTTTGGCAGGTATTCGGATCTGTACTTCGGTTCCCTGACCAGAAATACTGGTATAGGACAGCCCATATTTCTGACCATACAGGATCTGAAGTCTGCGATGGGTATTGTAAATGGCAATATTTGTACCTCCCGAGGAACTCTGTCCTGTACCGGAAAGGATCGTCTGCAGCTTCTCAGGGGAGATACCCACACCATCATCTGAGATCAGAATGACAATGTCTGATTCTTCCAGCCATCCTGTCAGCACAATGGTGCCGGATTTAGATTCTTTTTCCAGTATTCCATGGAGAATCGCATTTTCTACAACAGGCTGCAGAGTCAGTTTTGGAATCTGGTACTCCATAAGTTCATCTGGGATGTCGGATATGAAATCAATGCTGTCATGATAACGCATATTCTGGAGAGTGATATAAATAGAAACATGTTCTTCCTCACACTCAATGGTGGATATACCCTTTTTACGGCTTAATGTCAGTTTATAAAATCTGGAGAGATTCTGTACTGCAGTGCTTACTTCATTAGTATGTCCCTGTAATGCCTGCCAGTTGATCATATCCATGGTGTTATACAGAAAATGTGGATTGATCTGTGCCTGCAGAGAATTAAATTCCGCGATTCTGAGATCCTCAGAGGCCTTTAGCTGTTTCTGGATCAGTTCGTTCATCTTGCGGGTCATATAATTATAGGTATCGATCAGATCACCAACCTCATCATGTTCCATGGGACTTTCCATTGGTACAGGTGGCCCCTGACGGACTTTCTTCATCTGCATGATTACAGAGGAAAGGCGGTTTGTGATGGAACGGGCTATAACGTTGGCGAGTATAATGGCAAAGATCAGGATTGCCAGGTAAATTGCCAGCAGCTGCATGATCAGCTGGTTACTTTGTGTGATGAGAGGCCTGGATGGAAGGATTGTTACCATATACCATTTAGGCTGCGTAATACTGTAAAAGCCTGCATAAACAGTTTCACCCAGTATATTCTGTTCAACAAAGTTATTGGAAGACATGAAAGAGTCTTCAATCGTATCATAATCAAGCCAGTAAATTCCTGAAAGTGAATCATCAGAAGAGGCTACGGCGCTGTTTCTGTCATTGATGATATAAGAAACACTGCCGGATAAAGCCAGATTATCCAGAAGTATTTTCTCAAAAGAAGAGCTGGAATAATAGAGTACAATGTAAGCATCATACACATTATTGTAATAATTAATGGAAAGCTTCCGGATATAGGCAAGATTACCATAATTTTTTCTTTCTTTTGTTCCAAGATAAAAAGACGGACAAAAAAGCTCAGCTACATGACTTCCCTGAAAGATACCATACCAGTAGGTTCCTTTTACCTGTGATACAGGAAAGAAAATATCCTGTGTATTCTCACTGGTAAACAGAATGTTTCCGGGGGCCGGAGACTGAAGATAGATACGTATGTCATTGACAGGGGAGTGGTCTGTAATAGCTGTGGCATTCTGAATAAAGTCTTTGGCGTCCTGTGTATATGTCAGTTCTTTCATAGAAGTGCTGACAGGATTATGAAAAATTGTTTTAAAAAAGGGAAGAGATGCAAGTTCATTATATGCATTTGTCACCTGGCTTACAGTTTCCTCAATAAGAGGAGCTGTTTTTGCTGAAATCTCCTGCTCTTTTCGTATTGTATTGGAAACTACCATATCATAGAGTTGATTGTAAAAGAATATAGCCACCAGTATGGCAGGAATCACAACAATAAGAGTCAGGGCGAGAGTAAATTTGGACTGAAGCTTCAGGTCACCGTACCATTCCCTGAGACCATGTTTTTTTACAGATGTCATAAATGGTTTCTCCTTTATCAGTTCAGTTTCTCTCTGTATTCAGAAGGAGAAAGTCCTGTATATTTTTTGAAACTTTTTCCGAAATAATTACCATCGCTGTATCCGACTCTGGAGGAAATATCGGCAATCTTATATCTGGGATCAGCCAGGAGATTCTTGGCTTTTTCCATTCTGTATTCAGTCAGATATTGATTCAGAGTCTGTCCGGTTTCATTCTTAAAGAAAGTACATACATAAGAAGCTGACAGGAAAACATGTGAACTGATATCCTTTACAGAGAGGGTTTCTCTGTTATAATTCTTACTTATATAGTCCTTTATCAGAAAAATAGTGGAATGCTCTGGTACAGAAGTCTGAAGCTCCTCAAAATAGAGATCTGTCTGCTTTATAAGTGTATTATGAAGTTCCTGATAGGTAAAACATTTTTCGAGAAAGGAAACCATACTGCTGGAAGTATAAGACAGTGCAGAAAGCTGTTGCTGTTTTCTTGCATTTTCCAGAGCAATAAAAAGCTTATAATAAAGATCCTTAGTCTGATCAGGAAGTACATTTGTGTTCTGGTCATAATGCTCCTGGAGCTTTGTTAGAAGTTCCTGGCATGTGCTATTATTCTGGGAGGTCAGTGCTTCAGAGAAAAGTCCATCTATAGCTGTGGGCATTGTTTCTGAAACTTTAAGTGGCAGAGCAGTTATCATTTCGGGAGTCAGATAGGAGTTCACAGGAAAGAAAAAACTGCTTTCCAACAGGATCACTGCAGAGGTATAAGCCTGATAAGCGTGGGAAATACCTGTAAAGCTCTCTCCTAAGGCAATGAAATGATCATCGTAGTTCTGAAACTGTTCGCATAAAAATTCTTTCATAGCATTAGAAAGTGTGGAAGAGACAGGACCGGTGGTAAAAATAAAATATACCAGATACTGCAGTTTCTTGGCTACAAATACACAGTCTGCGTGATAATGAGATAAAAGCAGATGGAATTTCTGATAAATCTTCTCAGGAGATGGTTCGATAAATTCCGGGACTGTATGGAGATGGATCACTGCACAGGTAATGTGGATACCAGGACCGCTGGGAAGGAGAAGTTCAGTGATTAAGTGCTGGATTTCAGTGGATGAGGTATCATTGCAGGGAGTGGTCAGAAGCTGTGCCAGATGTGAGGCAGTTTTCATGGACTGCAGGGCTTCACCGCGATGGGAACGGACTTTCTTTAAATAGCGTTCTCTTGCTTCAAGAACAGCCTCCCGGATCTCTGACGGGTTTAATGGTTTCTCAATATAACTGACAGCTTTTAATTTGATCGCTGCTTTCAGATAGTCCTTGTCTGAGTATCCGCTCATAAAGATAGGAATGGAGTCAGGAAGAATATTCTCAAGTTTTTCCAACATTGCGATACCTGTCATCCGTGGCATTCTTACATCACAGAGAATGATCTCAGGACGATATTTACGGGCAATTTCCAGTCCGTTTATTCCGTCATCAGCCTGAAGGACTTCTTCTATTCCAAGTGCTTTCCAGTCGATAGAGGAGATCACGCCGGTGCGGGTAAGCTCTTCATCATCTACAATAAGTAATTTCATGATTGTTCTCCGTTTTGATATTGTATTTTGGTATATATGTAACTGTTCTGTTGATGTTTACTGACATTCTATCATAAAACTGACGGGAATACGAGGGTATAATCAAAACTCTTTTGTGCATTATGAATGAGAAAAACAGGAAAATATTTTACCCTGATTCCAAATATTTTCCCATTACCAAATAAAAGTACCGATGGTATGATAAAGCTACATTAAGAAAGGGAGGAATCACAACCGTGTCTGAATATGTTCTTGAATTAAAAGGCATCACTAAGATTTTCCCGGGCGTGAAGGCATTAAACAATGTTCAGTTTCAGTTAAAACCCGGTGAAGTTCATGCACTGATGGGCGAAAATGGTGCAGGTAAATCTACCTTTATTAAGGTTATTACCGGTGTACATAAAGCAGAAGAGGGTGAGATGTATCTTTTTGGTGAGAAGGTAGACTTTAAGGGACCAAAGGATGCACAGGCAGCAGGGATTGCAGCCGTTTATCAGCATCCCACATCTTATCCACATCTGTCTGTAGCAGAAAATATTTTCATGGGTCATGAGATCATCAAACATAAGATGATACAGTGGAAAGCCATGAATGAGGAAGCTAACAAACTGCTGAAACAGTTAAATGCAGATTTTGATGCTACAGCTGAAATGGGAACCTTAAGTGTGGCACAGCAGCAGATGGTAGAGATTGCCAAGGCTCTTTCTACACATGCAAAGATCGTTATACTGGATGAGCCCACTGCATCACTGACAAGAAGAGAGTCCGAGGAGCTTTACAGGATCGTAGATCAGCTGAGAGAAGAGGGCGTTTCCATTATCTTTATTTCTCACAGATTTGAAGATATGTATCGTCTGGCTTCCAGAGTTACGGTATTCCGTGATTCTCAGTACATCGGAACGTATGATGTAGACGGAATTACAAATGCAGATCTGATCAAAGCTATGGTTGGACGTGAGATTAAGGATCTTTTCCCTAAACCTGAGGTAGAGATCGGAGAGGAAATGCTTCGTATAGAGGGACTTTCCAGAACCGGTTATTATAAAAATGTATCCTTTAATGTTCATGCAGGAGAGATCGTGGGACTTACCGGTCTGGTAGGTGCAGGACGTACAGAAGTAGTTGAGAGTGTCTGTGGAATCACAAGACCGGATGAAGGCAAGGTATATCTGGAAGGTCAGGAAATCCACATTAAACAGCCGTCAGATGCAATGGAAAAAGGAATTATCCTTCTGCCGGAGGACCGGCAGAAAGAGGGTCTGATCATGAGCTGGGGGCTTGGAAGAAATGTTACTCTTCCAACAATCAGTAAATATGCAAAGAACGGCTTAAATGATGAAAAGACAGAGAGAGATCTGGCAAAAAAGCTTCTGGAAGAAGTGGATACCAAGGCTGTGGATATTTTCCAGCCTGCAAGCTCACTTTCCGGTGGTAATCAGCAGAAGGTAGTTGTTGCCAAGGCTCTGAGTCAGGAGATGAAGGTCGTGATCATGGATGAGCCTACCAAGGGTGTTGATGTTGGTGCAAAAGCTGAGATTTATGCGATCATGGGAGATCTGGCAAAGAAAGGTTATGCGATTATTCTGATTTCTTCAGAAATGCCTGAGATCCTTGGAATGTCAGACAGGATCATTGTTATGTGCAATGGCCGCAAGACAGGAGAACTGGATAAAGAAGAGGCAACACAGGAAAGAATCCTTGAACTGGCTATGGAGAAAAGCCAGAATGCAGGAGAGGGGGCAGCTAAATAATGGAAAAGAAATCCATCATGAAGAAAATAACAGGTTCTCGTGAAGCGTTGCTGGCAGTGATACTGATTCTTCTGTGTCTGGTAGTCACAGCGATCAGTCCATCCTTCCTGACACCGAAGTCAATCATGGAGCTTCTGAAAAATAACGCAGTTACACTTGTTATGTCACTTGGTATGTTATGTGTTATGCTGGTTGGTGGTATTGATATTTCTATCATGTCAACTTTGGCACTGTCGGGAATGTCCGTTGGTATGTTATTGAAATACGGACATATTTCAAATACTTTCCTGGCATTTGTGATCGCCATTGCAATTGGTGCAGCCTGCGGAGCAGTTGTTGGTCTGGTGATCTCCAGAGCATCCGTACCTCCCATTATTGCAACTATGGGCTTTATGTATGTATTCCGTGCTATGGGATATCTGGTATCCCACGGTGGAGAATGGGCAGGTGCAGCAGCACTTGGAAACTTTAAAAATTTTGCAACATCCAAATTTCTGGGACTGAACTGTGTTATCTGGATCATTATTTTCTGTTATGTATTCTTCTTCTGGTTTATGAAATGGACAAGAACCGGACGTAAGATATATGCAGTAGGAAGTAATTCAAGCGCAGCTGAGGTTTCCGGTATCAATGCTAAAAATATTAACTTACTGGTTTACACGATCATGGGTATCCTTGCAGGTCTGGGCGGAGCTCTTCAGGTTTCTATCTATGCATCAGCCATGCCGGATATGCAGTACGGCGGTGAGATGGATGTTATCGCAGCCTGCGTGATCGGTGGTGTAAGCATGAGCGGTGGCCGCGGTACAGTAATGGGTGCTCTCTTAGGTTCCCTGATTCTGGCAACTATTGCCAAGGCACTTCCTCTGGTAGGAATCGGTGCACTGTGGCAGAATACGATCAAGGGTGTGCTGATCCTGGTGGTAGTTGTAGTGAATGTGGTATTACAGCGGATCGCTGACAGAAATGCATTAAAAGGAAGGGAGATGTAATTCATGGCTGGAAAATCTGGAAGAAGTATTAACAACGTGCCGGAAAGTCCGATCAAACATATGATATTCAGCTGGGAAGGCATCCTGGTAATCCTGTTTATCATGGTCAACATTTTCTGTAAAGGCTTTTCAGAATATTATAATTTAGAAAATCTGCTTCGTCAGATGCCGGTATATCTTGCTGAGGTATTTTTGATGATCCCTATGGCATATATCCTGGTACTGGGAGAGATTGATATTTCCGTAGGTGCAACCGTGTGTCTGTCTGCTACATTAAGCTGTATAATGTGTAATACAGGAGCACCATTTATTGTAGTAATTCTTACAGCACTGATCGTGGGAACTGTCTGCGGTGCAGTCAATGGTTTTATCCTTACACAGTTTGAGGAGCTGCCTCCAATGATCGTAACACTGGCAACACAGATTATTTTCCGTGGTATTGCCGAGATCGTACTGGGAAGTGGTGGAAGTATCTCAGCATCCAATACAGATGGCTTCCGTCTTATTGGTGGAAAAGTAGGAAAGGTGCCTTACATTCTGTTTCTGGTTCTGATTCTTGCAGTAATCTTTGCAGTGATCCTTGGAAAGTCCACTTTCGGACGCAGGGTATATGCAATTGGTACAAACCGCCTCACAGCATATTACTCAGGAATCCATGTAAAGAAGATTCGCTTTATTATCTACACAGTTATGGGAACCTTCTGTGGACTGTGCGCCCTGTTTCTGGTAGCATCATCCTATGGAGCTAACACTACCACAGGTAATGGATTTGAAATGGATGCTATTGCAATGGCAGTATTCGGAGGAATTTCTTCCACAGGTGGAAAAGGTAATCTGGCAGGCGGTCTGATTTCTGCATTTATCATCGTATGTCTGCGAGTTGGTCTTGGACAGAGAAACGTACATGCACAGGTAATCCTGCTTATCATCGGAGTACTTCTGATCTGTGCAGTAGCACTTCCAAATATCATTGAAAATATTAAGAGAGCAGTAAAAAAATAAAACAGTCAGGATCTGCAGAACGGATTCGGACAGAACTACTCAGTCAGTAGCTGCCCTTTGGGGTATGGAAAATAAGGGCAGTTGCAAATAAAAGCTATATAAGTTTAATCTAATTCATCCAAGGGAGGAAAAAAACATGAACAAAAAATTAGTAAGCGCAATTCTTTGTGGAGCAATGGTTCTCGCAGCAGCTACACCTGTAATGGCAGACGGTGGAGTAGCAGACGGCAAAAAAATCGCACTGGTTGGTAAATCAGCAGGTAATGCATTCTTTGAGATCGCAGCAAATTCTTTCAAAGAAACTGTAGAAGCAGAAGGCGGTTCTGTAGATGTTGTTTATCCGGAAGCTGCAACAGCTGATGCTCAGATCAAAGTTCTGGATAACCTGATCTCTCAGAAACCTGATGCAATTTGTATCTCTGCAAATGATGTTAATGCTCTTCAGGCTAAACTGGAAGAAGCTATGGACGCTGGAATTAAAGTATCCTCTTTTGACTCTGCACCAAATAAAGACAGCCGTCAGGTATTTGTAAACCAGGCTGGTACAAAACAGGTTGGACAGGCTCTTCTGGATGCAGTTCTTGATATCTCCGGCGGAGAAGGACAGTGGGCAGTTCTTTCTGCTACTTCCCAGGCTGCTAACCAGAATGCATGGATTGATGCAATGAAATCCATTATGGAAGGCGATGACAAATACAGCAAACTGGAACTTGTAGAGGTTGCTTATGGTGATGACGAACCTCAGAAATCCACAGATCAGACAGCAGCTCTTCTTGAGAAATATCCGGATCTGAAAGTTATCTGTGCACCTACAACAGTTGGTATTGCAGCAGCAGCTAAATATCTTCAGGATAATGGTTCCGCCTGCAAACTGACAGGACTTGGACTTCCTTCTGAAATGCAGGAGTACACAGGTGATGACGATGCTCATTCCTGCCCATACTTCTATCTGTGGGATATGCAGGGCCTTGGTAAACTCAGCGCATATGCAACAGCAGCTCTGATCAACGGCGACATCACAGGTGCACTGGATGAGACATTCACAGCTGGTGACCTTGGTGATTATACAATCACAGAAGCTGATGACGGTGGCACAGAGATCGTTCTTGGCGAGCCATTACAGTTCAACACAGAAAACATCGAAGAGATGGCTAAACTGTACTAATCAGATAACCTGATAAATTCCATAAAAATACAAAAGGGAACGGGGCATTAGCTCCGTTTCTTTTTGTGGTTGTATGAAAAAAATGAATCGTATATAATGAGGTTAGAGTGTGTTTGAAAAAAACTATGTTGTTCCTGACCTGATATCTGTGAATTGCAGTGAGGAACAGAATTTACAGATTATTGTGAAAGATACAGAAGGTGAAATTCATGCAGCAGGAATTATTAGATCATTTAAAGAAAATCACAGAGGAAGAGCAGAAAATCCTGGATGGAAGAGCAGAGGTGGATAAGGAGCTATACACCTCAGGCAGGGATTTCATTGTAGACAGCAGAAAGATGCTGAATGAGGGTAAGCTGATCACTGTGCGTACCCATACCCGGTTTGTTTATTTCCCTGCTCACAGACACAATTTTATTGAGGTGCTTTATGTATGCGAGGGCTCTGTCACCAATATTATAGACGGCAAGAAAGTAGTGGTTGGAAAGGGTGAGCTGCTGTTTCTTAATCAGTATACAAAACATGAGCTTCTGCCTGCGGGAGAGAGTGACATTGCTATTAATTTTATGATCCTTCCGGAATTTTTTGATGTGACTTATTCCATGGCAGGGCGAAATAATGTGCTGGCAGATTTTCTGGTAAATATTCTTCGCCAGGATGAGGAGAAGGGAGAGTATCTTTATTTCAGAGTGGCAGAGGTTCTGCAGATCCAGAATCTGTTGGAGAATATGATCTATTCTCTGGTGACAGGTAAGGGTGAGAATAACCGGATCAATCAGACAACTATGGGGCTGATTTTCCTGTATCTGGTGGATTCCGTACAGTATGTGGAAATGCGTGTGCCAAATCAGTACGAGAATATGATCTCTATGACAACCCTGGACTATATAGAACAGAAATACAAAACTGCAACTCTCACTGAGCTGTGTGAAACGCTTCATCTGCCCATGCATGTGCTAAGCAAGATGATCAAGAAAACCACAGGCTTTAATTTCAAGGAGTTGCTTCAGAGGAAACGTCTGAATAAATCCGTAGAGTTGATGTGTGACACAGATCTGGCCATCAGTGACATTATTGCAGCTGTGGGATACGAGAATAACAGTTATTTTCACCGGGTATTTAAGGAAAGATACCATATGACTCCCAGGGCATTCAGGGAGGAAAACAGGCAGCAGGCACAGGTAAGACTGTAGCGGAAGAAAAAATATTTGAATACAGGAAAAGTGAACGATAAAAAATCAGAAACGAGGTATTGTGACATGGATATAAAAGAGAAGATCAGTAAGGTAATGAAACAGGCAGTGGACCATTGTGAAGTGATGGGAGTGAATCTTCTGGTAGAAAAAGGAGGAGAAGAGCTCCTCTATTGTGAGGAGGGAATGGCTGACAGGGAAAATCGCAGATTAATTTCCAGAGATACCATATTCCGTCTCTATTCTCAGACAAAGCCGGTGACAGCAGCATGTGCTATGATTCTGATGGAAAGAGGACTTTTGGATCCGGGCGAGTTTGTATCCGAGTATCTGCCTTCCTATTCGGAATTAAAAACAGCAGATGTTCATGGAACCAGCCCTGCAAAGCAGCCTCTCAGGATCATTGACCTGCTGAATATGACATCAGGGCTGGTTTATCCGGATGATTGTACGGAGCCGGGAAAAGCAGCGGATAAGGTATTTGCAGAAGCCTGTGACCGTCTGGATACAGACAGACCTATGACTACCCGGGAACTGGCAGACAGACTGGCTCGGTGTCCACTGGCCTTTGAACCGGGAACCGGATGGAGATATGGAACCTCCGCAGATGTTCTGGGAGCTGTGATCGAAGTGATCTCAGGGAAAAAACTGTCGGAATTTATGCAGGATGAGCTCTTTGCTCCTCTGGAAATGAAGGACACTGCATTCTGGGTGCCGGCTGAAAAACAGGGACGTCTGGCAAAGGCTTATGAGACAGTCACAGCTGAGGATGGAAGTAAAAGCATGCAGCTTTATACAGGTAACAATCTGGCTGTGAGAAATGATATGGCAAAACCACCGGCATACGAGGCCGGCGGTGCAGGACTGGCGTCCACATTGGATGATTATATGAAATTTGTCAGAATGCTGAGAAATGGGGGAAGAGCAGGCAAGCGTGAGATCCTTAAGCCTGAAACTGTGCGCTATATGTGTAGTGGACAGCTCTTGCCTGTGAGACAGCAGGACTTTGACCAGTGGATCGGACTGGATGGTTTCAGCTATGGTAACCTGATGCGTGTCTGTAAAAATCCGTCACAGGCTGTTATGTTTGCCAGGGAAGGTGAATACGGCTGGGATGGATGGCTTGGCATGTATTTTGCAAATTTCCCAAAGGAAGACATGACCATTCTCATGGGTACGCAAAAAAAAGATGCAGGAACCTTTCCTCTGACCAGAAAACTGCGAAATGTAGTTATCAGTGAATATCTGGGGTGAATTTGCCTGTTTTGCAGGCATTACAGCTTGTCTAGTTATTTTAATATATGTTATACTATGAAAAAAGAGGAAAGGAGGAAAACATGAAACGATTTTTTGGGACAGATTCACCATCGTTTAGGTTTATGACAATATTGTTGGAACTTGCAGAAATCAATTTACTTTTTTTACTATGTTCTATTCCGATAGTAACTATTGGAGCTGCTTATTCAGCAATGCTGCATAGTCTATATGGAATGCATAAATATGGAGAAGGGTGTTTTTCTGTAAAGATGTTTTTTAGAGTATTTAGAAGAAGTTTGAAGCCCCTTATTCCGGCATGGTGTGTAATTGTAATATGCTATATATTATTGGGATGTAATATAAATTATATCATCAATAATACTCAAGGAATGATACGTTTTATTGGTTGTGGAGTTTATATAGTGCTGTTGCTGTTCGTATCAGGTATTATGCAGTATCTTTCAATTTTTGTGGCTCTTTCAGAAAAATGGAATCGGGATTTTCTTAAAAACAGCTTTTTGTTGACATTGGCAAAATTTCCTGTGGTTATTTTGACCTCATTATTGAGTATGTCTGTATTTATTGTAGCATTGTTTCCTGTATCTATGATGCTTAGATTACTTCCGCTGGTTATTTTATTTTGGATTGTGTGTCCTGCTTATGTTTGTGTGGGAATACATATGCGTGTATTGAAACCGCTGTTTCCGGAATTATTTGACTTTTGAGGTAACCGTTTACTTCAAAAATCAAAAGCAGCAGAAATATAAACAAAAATAAAATTATAAAAATGTATAATATGACGAAATAGTTATATTAATTGAGAAAAAAATAGAAAAATATTGACAATAAAAGGAAAGTGTGATAGCTTATTGATTAAGGAAAGGGCTTTCCTAAAGCGGAGGAATGAAAATGTCAGTAACGATTGAAGACATTGCAAATGAAGCAAAAGTTTCTATAGCTACAGTATCCAGAGTAATGAATGGTACAAAAACGGTAAGTCCCGAATTAAAAAAGCGAGTTCTTGATGCAATAGAGAGAAATCGCTTTAAACCAAATACCTTTGCGAAAGGGCTTGCTACTGATAAGTCCAATATTATTGGGGTAATAGTCAGTGACGTGTCTAATGCAGTAATTTCATCAACAATTAAGGGGATTAACAGTATTTGTCAGAAAAAAGGTTACACAGTTATGATCTGTGAATCGGATGGTGACAGTAAAAAGGAAAAAATGTTACTTGAAAGAATGCAGGAGCATAGGGCATCAGGGGTTTTACTGGCAGGGGTAAATATTGATAGCAGCCAGGTACAATGGATGTTGGAATTAGATTATCCCATTGTATTGTTTACACAAGAAGCAGCTGACAATAAGACTTTGATCAATACTGTAACTCATGATAATAAGAAAATAATTGCAGATGCAGTAGAATTTCTTATGGCAAATGGACATAAAAGAATTGCATATATCAGCGGACCACAAAACGATTATTCTTCAGGAGCACAAAGATTAAAGGCCTTTTATGAAATTACAAAGAACTTTAATCTGGACATACCAGACTCTTATGTTGTAGAGGGCGATTTTTCATATGAAAGTGGTATGAATGCGATGCAGCGTATTTATGAAGAGAGCTTGGTTCTTCCAACGGCTGTGCTTGCCTGTTGTGATATGACAGCAATTGGAGCTATTGCATGTATCAGAAAATTTGGTATGAAAGTTCCTGAAAGTCTTTCGGTAATGGGGATAGATGATACTGAGTTGGCTCAGTATGTAACTCCTTCGTTATCTACAATAAGGATTCCTTATTATGAAGAGGGAAGAAAAGCTGCAAGAGAACTGTTAATGCTGATTGAAGAAGAAAAACAGTCTACAGAGTCTCTGATTTATGTTCCGCATAAAATAATCAGAAGGTTTAGTGTTAAAAATATAGGATAAGACGATGAGCAAAGCAATATAAGCTGCTGCTTGAGAAAAAAACAGATCCTGTTTTATAACTAATTGGTTATGAAACAGGATATTTAAGAAACTATCGGGTAAGCGCTTTCCCAACATAAAACTAACCTTTTAAAAGGGGGAAGTATATAAAAACTATATATTAAGGAGGAAACAAAATGAAAAAAGCAACATTACACAAAGTTACTGCAATAGGAATGATTGCAGCACTGACAGCATCACAGTCAGCAGTTGTTTTTGCAGAAGAGGGAGATTCTTCTGACAAAATAACACTTACCTTTGCGTTTGACGAAGGTGTAGGTACTCCGACAGAAGAGGCTATCAAAGCATTCAATGAGAGTCAGGATGAAATTGAAGTCCAGTCATATCATCTTCCACAGGATGCTAATAATCTTCATGATGATTTTGTAAATAAGATGGTTGCCGGAGATACAAGTGTTGATCTTATGGCGCTTGATGTTGTGTATATTGCAGAATTTGCATCTGCCGGATGGATTGAAGCGTTAGATGATTTATATACAGAAGACGAACTTTCAGCATATTTGGATGGTACTGTGGAAGGTGCAAAATATGATGGAAAACTGTATGCAGCACCATGGTTTACGAATGCTTCTGCATTATTCTATCGTACAGATGTATTAGAGGATCTGGGAATTACAGAGGTTCCAACTACATACCAGGGTTGGATTGATGTATATGAGAAACTTGCAAAGGATTCTGGAATTGATTATGCATTCTGTTATCAGGGTGCACAGAGCGAAGCTATGGTTTGCAACTGGGTTGAATTTCTTGCATCTTTTGGAGCAAGCGTTTTAGATGAGGATGGAAAACCGGTTTGCGATTCAAAGGAAGCTGTTGAAGCAACACAGCTTATGGCAGATTATATTGGAAAGTATGCACCGGAAGGAACAACTACTTATACTGAAACAGAATCTCAGCAGGTTTTCCAGGAAGGTAAAGCTCTTACCTGCCGTACATGGTCTGGAACATGGAACACATTTAATGATCCTGAACAGTCTGATGTTGCAGGAAATGTTGGTATGACAATGCTGCCTGTATATAAAGAAGGTGATACTTCTCATAGCTGTCTTGGTGGACTTGATTTAGCTATTAACTCAAACATTGATGACAAACAGAAAGAGGCCGCAAAAACATTTATTAAATGGATGACATCTGAAGAGGAAGAAAAAGCTTTCTGCCTGAGCTCTTCTCAGCCACCTACAGTAAAAGATGTTTATACAGATGCAGATGTGCTTGAACAGATTCCGTTCTACAAAGACTTTTATTCAATTATTGAGAATGGAAAAGGACGTCCTTCCTCACCGGATTATTCATTATTATCTGATGCGATCCAGAGAAATGTTCATTCTGCATTAACAAAAGAAGAGTCTGCAGAAGATGCATTAAAGGCTCTTCAGAAAGAAGCTGAGCAACTTCAGTAATAAAAAGTTGAATTATAATTAGCTGGAAATTTACCGGATTCTGCAGTATAAAACTGCAGAATCCGATAAACAGAGATAGAGGAGAAAAATCTTGAGAACGAAAAAAATGAAATCGCAGATAAAAGAAGCAAAAACTGCCTGGGCGATGCTGACACCGGCACTTGTTGTTTTGGCACTTATCCAGGGATATCCTATACTGCGGACTTTTTGGCTGAGTTTTCATGAGATAAATCTGAAAAGGCCTCAGTCAGGATTTCCGTGGATAGGTATAAGTAATTATGCCAAAATTTTCACAGATAGCCGTGCTGGAGAAGATATTTTATTTACATTAGAATTTACTGTAGCTACAGTAGTTTTGGAATTAATAATTGGATTCGCGGCAGCGTTGGTTATGAACCGTGTATTTAAAGGCAGAGGGCTGGTTCGTGCAGCAATTCTGGTTCCGTGGGCAATACCGACTTCTGTATCTGCCATGATGTGGAAATTTATTTATAATGACCAATATGGAATGTTCAATGACATTTTATATAGACTGGGAATTATTGATGGCTATAAAGCGTGGTTGAGCACAACAAGTGGAAGCTTTATGGCTATGGTGATTACAGATGTCTGGAAAACAGCTCCATATATGGCACTTCTTTTACTTGCAGGACTTCAGGTTATTGATGAAGGATTGTATGAGGCAGCAAAAATCGATGGTGCAAATGTATTTCAGCGCTTTTTCAAGATTACACTTCCTATCGTAAAACCTTCCCTGCTGGTAGCATTGCTGTTCAGAACTCTGGATGCTTTTAGAGTATTTGACCTTGTAAGCGTATTGACCGGAGGTGCAAACGGTACTGAAAGTATTGCGATGTATGCATATAAACAGATTATGACATTCCTTGATTTTGGATATGGATCAGCACTTGCAATTTTAATTTTCTTAATTGTTTTTGGCATTAGTATGATTTATATGTGCTTCTTGAAAAAAGATTTAACAGCAGAATAGGGGATGAAAGTTATGAAGAAAAAAACACAGCGTACAGTAGGTTGGATCGCATTCTATTTATTTGTAATTATTTTTGTTATTTTGCTTCTGCTTCCATTTATCTGGCAATTTTTGACCTCAGTAAAACCTTTAAATGAAATTGCTGAAATGCCGGCAAAATGGATACCGAGTCATATTCATGGAGATTTTTATGTAAATGTATTTACAAAGCATCCGTTTGCAAGATATATGCTTAACAGCTTGATAGTGGCCACAACTGCAACACTCTTAAGCCTTCTGGTAGGAGCATCCGCTGCATATGCATTATCCAGACTTCATTTTAAGGGAAGAACAGTATTGTTAATGGTGATTCTTGGAGTATCTATGTTTCCTACTATTGCAACACTGTCTCCGTTATATTTGATTTTGAAAAATATGAATTTGTTAAATACATACAGAGGACTGATTCTGACTTATATTGGTTTTTCATTACCTATGGCTATTTGGCTGATGACTAATTTCTTCTCACAGATTGAGAGAGGATTTGAGGAAGCAGCAGCAATTGATGGTTGCAGCTATTTCCAGACATTTACTAAAATTATGCTGCCGTTAATCAAACCAGCTACATTTTCTGTTGGTTTGCTTGTGTTTATTAACTGCTGGAATGAGTATTTATATTCTCTGACATTTATGAGCAAGGATAATATGAGAACAGTCCCGGTAGGAATTGCTTTGTTCCCAAGTAATTATCAGCTTCCATGGGGAGACATGGCAGCAGCTTCTATTGTCTGCACATTACCGTTAATTGCTTTGGTGCTTATTTTCCAGAAAAATATTGTTGCCGGTTTAACAACTGGTGGTATGAAAGGTTAAATATATATATTATTGAAAAAGAGTGAGGGATAACTATGAAATATACAAGTTTAAATGAAAATTTGAAATTTAGTCGTATTATTGCAGGATGTATGCGTACTCTGGATGCAGGAATGGATGGTAATAAACTCAGAAATTTTGTGCATAATTGTATGGATATGGGAATTGATACTTTTGATCATGCACCTGTATATGGTGCAGGCGGATGTGAAAAGATTTTTGGTGATGAGGTTCTTAGAAAAGAGCCAGAACTTCGTTCTAAGATAAAAATTGTTACAAAAGCAGGAATCATTCTTCCGGGGCAGAAGGGAAATAAACATATTTTTTATGATTCTACGAAATCAAATCTTCTTGCAGAGATGGATGCTTCCCTTAATAGACTTGGAACAGATCATGTAGATTTATTACTGATTCATCGTCCGGATGTGCTTAGTAATCCGGAGGAAACTGCGGAAGCCCTTACTGAAATCGTAAAAGCAGGTAAGGCACTTAATGTTGGTGTTTCAAATTATGAACCTGCACAGTTTGAAGCTCTTCAGAAATATCTTCCATATAAGCTAGTTGCAAATCAGATGGAGTTTTCTGTTAAAGCTACCTACAATTTCTTTAATGGTGTAGTAGATAATGCGCAGATGAATAAAACAGCTCTTATGGCATGGTCACCGCTAGGTGGTGGTAGTGTGTTTAAAGGTGAAGATGAACAATCAGTACGTCTTCGTACAGTGCTTGAAACAATTGCGAAAGAACATCAGACTGATATTGATGTGGTAATGTATGCATTTGTATTAAAGCATCCGGCAGAAATTATGCCTATTACAGGAACAATGAATGTTGGCCGTGTAAAAAATGCTGTAGATGCGTTGGAATTAGATCTTACTTATGATGAATGGTATGCAATTTTGGCAGTATCCAGAGGATTTGATGTACCGTGATATGAACACTTAGAAGTTAGACAGAGGTGATTAGAAATGGGAAAAATCAGATATGGAGTGATTGGCTCAGGATGGCGTGCGGAGTTTTATATCCGTATTGCTAAAGCTGTACCGGATAAATTTGAGTTTACTGCTGTTTTAATAAGAGATAAAGAAAAAGGCAGAGCATTTAGCGAAAAATTCGGAGTTGCAGTTGTTAATTCACTGGATGAGCTTATGAAAGAGAATCCGGAGTTTGTGGTGTTGGCAATCAAACGTGGTTATGTAACAGATTATCTTCTGCAGTTATTTGAGAAAAACATACCGGTTCTTGCGGAAACTCCACCTGGAGAAAGTCAGGAAGATCTTCAGAAATTATGGAAGGCCTACGAAAAATATCAGCCAAGGATTCAGGTGGCTGAACAGTATTTTCTGCAGCCGTTATATGCATCCTGGCATAATGCGATTGAAAGAGGGCTGATTGGAAAAGTGGAGAATATTAATATTTCTTCGCTTCATGGATATCATGGGATTAGTATGATTAGATGGATGCTTGGAACAAAGGGTATTCCTTGTACTATATACGGGAAAAGATATGAGTTTTCAGTGACAGAAACATATGGCAGAGAAGGAATGGCTTTTGATGGAGATACTTTTATCTGTTCACGGGATCGTGTCACTTTGGAATTTGATAATGGACAGATAGCATTCTTTGATTTTTCTGATCCGGCCCAGTATCATTCCTTTATTCGTACAAGACAGCTGAACATTCAGGGAGAGAGAGGGGAGATTGATGATCTTACCATTCGATATCTTACTGAAGAAAATATTCCGGTAACGCAAGAGATTAATAGAATTGATCTTGGTGTTTACGGTAATCAGGAATGGTCTCATTTTGCAATTATGCTAGGAGAAGAATTTCTTTATAAGACACCTTTTGTAAATGCAAGACTGAATGATGATGAAATTGCAGTGGGAAGTCTTTTAATGGGAATGCATGAATATTTAAAAAATGGAAAAGAAATTTATTCTCTGGCAGATGCGCTGCAGGATATGTACCTTTGCCTGAAAATGGAAGAAGCAATGGCTGACGAATATAAACCGGTATATACGGAAAAACAGCCATGGAATTCTTTTCTGACAATGTAGATATGGGGGGAGACTATGACTACTGACAGTTGTAGTTTCCCCTTAATCAGTAATTTGTTTTTTACAGGAAGAGTTGGTTATAAGTAAAGTAATAGTATTTGAATGATAGGGAGAATGTGTAATGCATAATAAACTGTTAGAATTGAGTATGAATAATTTGGCAGATGAAGATGGGGATATTTTACATATTCCACATGGGGATATGCCAGGAGATAAAATAAATATTGAAAAATCTCACATAGAAAAGGCAAAAGTGATTTTTCCTGAATTAATAAAAAAAGTAAAAGAATGTGCAACAACAAATTCAAAAGTGGTAATAACAGTTTGTGGCGGTTCTGGTGTTGGAAAATCTGAGATCGCTTCATTACTTGCACATTATTTTGAGAATATGGGAGTTGGATGTTATACATTATCTGGGGACAATTATCCGCACAGAATTCCTGTATATAATGATGCAGAACGTTTGAGAATATTCAGGGAAAGTGCCATCAGAGGGATGATCACAGATGGTGAATATTCTTTTGAAAGATTTAATATTATCCATCAGTATCAGTTGGAAAATAAAGATTCTGAGCCAAAGAATATAGTTAAATATCCATGGTATGAAAGTTATATCAGAAATGGAGCTATGGGATTACAGGGATATTTGGGAACAGAAAAAGAAATTAATTTTTTTGAAATTCAGAATATCGTAAAAGAATTTAAAAGTGGAGCAGAAAAAATATGGCTGAAGCGTATGGGAAGAGAAGATACAGAACTTTGGTATGAAGAAGTGGATTTTTCAGAAAAGGATATCCTGATTATTGAATGGACACATGGAAACAGTAAAAATTATACAGGAGTGGATATACCTGTATTGTTGAATAGTACGCCGAAAGAAACGTTAGCTCACAGAAGAAGCAGAAACAGAGATGGAGCAGTAGATAGTCCGTTTACTACATTAGTGCTTGCGCTGGAACAGAAACTGTTGAGAAGGGATGCACATAAAGCTCAGATTATCCTTTCGAAAAATGGAGAAATACTGACATATGAAGAATATACAAAACTGATGGATGAGGAGGAAAGTTGTGATGAAAATCAGTAAAATGGATATGAGTCCAATGCTGAATGCTTATCCGGACAGTGTGGAAAATAATATAGAAGGAATGCTTGGATTTTTGCAGAAAGAAGAAGCACAGGATATTTTTGGAAGCTTTTATATTTTGCCAAGTATATTTAATACAGATTTAGACAGAGGATTCTCAATTATTGATTATAATCTTAATGAGATATACGCAACAGAGAACGACTTGGATAAGCTGAAAGAGTTAGGAATCAATTTGAAATTTGATTTTGTGTTGAATCATGCATCTGTTTTATCAAAGCAATTTCAGGACATTATCAAAAAGGGACAGGAGTCTGAATATAAGGACTTTTTTATTAACTGGAATAAATTCTGGGAAGGGAAGGGTGAAATGACAGAAGAGGGATATATTCAGCCATATCCGGAATTAATCCAGAAAATGTTTTTCAGAAAACCGGGATTGCCGATCCTGATGGTAAGAATGCCGAATGGGGAGAATGTTCCGTATTGGAATACTTTTTATCAGGAAGTAAGATATGATAAGGTTCAGGAACAGGATTTAATGCAGGCTCTTCAGCTTCAGTATCTTACAGCTCTGGAAATTGCAAAAATGGTAAATGATCAGCTCGAAAAGGGAGTTATTCCTGCTAATGTTGAATTAGGAAGATTTGAAAAGTATAAAAAACAGGTTGTGGAATATGTAGAATCACACAGAAAATATCTTGGACAAATGGATTTAAACATTAAATCTCCACTTGTGTGGGAATACTATGATGATACTTTGCGCACGTTGGCAGAATATGGAGCGAAAATAGTCCGTTTGGATGCGTTTGCATATGCACCGAAGGAACCTGGTGAAAAGAATTTCCTGAATGAGCCGGGAACATGGAATCTGCTGGAACGGATTCAGCAATTAGCTGATAAATATGAATTAACATTGCTTCCGGAAATCCATTCCAGTTATGAAGAAAAAACGTATGAAATTTTATCTCAAAAGGGGTATATGGCATATGATTTCTTCCTTCCTGGATTGATAATAGATGCATTTGAAGAACAGAGTGGAGAAATGCTTGAAAAGTGGGCACAGGAAATTCTGGACAAACAGATTAACGTTGTGAATATGCTTGGATGTCATGATGGAATACCTTTATTAGATCTGAAGGGCTTAATAAAAGATGAGCAGATACAAGGGCTGATTGATACTGTTGTTGGACGAGGCGGGTTTGTTAAAAACCTTCATGGACAGAAAAATGTGTACTATCAGGTAAATGCTACTTATTATAGTGCTCTGGGAGAAGATGACAGGAAAATGCTGATTGCAAGGGCGGTTCAGTTGTTTATGCCAGGAAAACCTCAGGTATGGTATCTTGATCTTTTTGCAGGAAAAAATGATTATGAAGCTGTCAGAAGAGCTGGGGCAGGTGGACATAAAGAAATTAACAGAACGAATCTTTCTATGGAAGATATAGAAGAAGCGTTAAAAAAAGATGTAGTAATGACACAATTGAAATTGCTCCGGTTCCGCAAAAATTTTCCGGCATTTGAAAAAATGAATAATATTAAGATTCAGGCTGTTGGAAGTACTATTTGCTTTACTTGGGAAAATGAAGGTTACATTGCAAGATTGAATGCGGATTTCCGTACATATAAATTTAAGGTAGAGGGAATTGAGCCACAGGGAGATACAGTTTTTAATTTGGAGAACTAATGACCAGAATGTGAAGACAAATGATTGTCTCTTTTGAGAGATACAGGCTCTGATTTTTGATCGTACACTTGCTTCCGGGATTACTTTTTCCCGGAAGCAGGTGTTTTTACTGGCTGTACAGTGGGAATGTATGTACATTCTGAACAGGAACAGAGTACAGGCTGTGCGCAGTTTTGCAGATTTACGGTAAAGTAACAGCGTTACATAAAATCATTCGGATGGTTTCGGCAATTAGTTGTTCTGCCCTTGCGTTTATGTTAAGATAAAAGCAAGTAGCGAAGCGGATTGCGAACATCTGCTTGACTTATAATTAAGCGGCAGGAGCTGAGGGGGCAGAACAGTGAAAAGTACGGAACGATTAATTTTTCATATTGATGTAAACAGTGCATTTCTTTCCTGGGAATCAGCCAGAAGGGTGAGCCAGGGGTTGCCGGATCTCAGAGAAATTCCTTCCTGTGTAGGAGGAGATCCAAAGAAACGGACAGGTATCGTGGTTGCCAAATCTATCCCTGCAAAAAAATACGGGATCCAGACCGGCGAGCCAGTAGCCATGGCTCTTCGGAAATGTCCCAATCTGGTGATCGTTCCCAGTGATTTTGAATTATACGATAAATGTTCCAGGGCATTTAAAGCAATCTGTGCTTCCTTTGCACCTGTGATGGAATCTTTTTCCATTGATGAGGTATTTCTGGATATGACAGGTACTTCTCTGATCTATCCTGACCCTGTAGCTGCTGCTCATGAGCTGAAAGGCAAGATTCACAGAGAGCTGGGATTTACGGTAAATGTAGGAATTTCTACCAATAAGCTTTTGGCAAAGATGGCATCAGATTTTCAAAAGCCGGACAGAGTACACACTCTGTTCCCGGATGAAATTCCAGAGAAAATGTGGCCTCTTCCTATCCGTAATCTGCTGTTTCTGGGAAAAGCTTCCGAGCAGAAGCTTCTGAATCAGGGGATCCGTACCATCGGTGATCTGGCAAGAGAAAGAGCATCCAATGTGCAGTACTGGCTTGGGGAAAAAACGGGACATCAGCTATGGCAATATGCCAGAGGTATTGATGATTCCCCTGTAAAAGCAGTGCCTGATGAGGCAAAAGGTTTCAGTGTGGAAACTACTTTTAACGATGATATTACTTCCATAGAGCAGGTGTTTCCCATACTTTTGGAGCAGTGTGATGTTCTGGCAACCAGAATGCGCAGAAAAGATAAGAAATGCAACTGTATTTCCGTGACTTTCCGTACTTTGGATTTCAGAAACCGTTCACACCAGACAAAGCTGGAAAATGCTACAGATCTTACAGATGAAATTTATATAAATGCTACAAGACTTTTTAAAGAATTCTGGAAAGGACAGCCGCTACGTCTGATTGGTATGGCACTGACAGGCCTTACAGACGGCACTTATGAACAGATGTCTCTGTTTGAAGATACAGAAAATAAAGAACGCCGCAGAAAGCTGGATGCAGCTATGGATGAGATTCGGATGAAATTTGGAAATGATAAGATCACCCGCGCCAGTATTATGAACAGCAATGCAAGGATTGGGCGAAAAGCGAAAGCACAGATGAAAAACGAAAAGACAGAAGAACAGTAAGTAAAGGGAGGACTGAGCATTAAGAATAATGCGACAATCCTCCCTTTATAAAAATTTCAGAAAAAGTTTCATCGTTCCATCATGCTGATGGATTCAATTCCTACACTTCCACCACGTACTACTTCGATTCTGTGGAATTCTTCCTTGATCAGTTTGACAACTGCATCATTCTTGGTGGCTGTCTGGACAAATTCCAGGAGTAGGCTGTCTTTGCCATAGTCAATGACTTTTGCCTTGAAGGTTTCTGCAATTTGAAACAGCTCTGCTTTATCTTCCCTGGAGCAGTTGAAAACCTTGATGTAGAGAATTTCTTTCATTCTGACAAATACATCTGTGAAGTCGATTACCTTGATAACCTCGATCATGCGGTTTAACTGTTTTTTGATCTGTTCAAAAGTTTCATCATCACTGACTGTTGCGATAGTCATTCGGGATACTGTAGGGTCTTCTGTTGTTCCTACTGTAAGACTGTCCAGGTTATAACATTTTCCGGAGAAAAGTCCGGAGATTTTGGACAGAACACCTACCTGGTTCTCAACATAGAGAGAAATCCATCTTTTTTTCATTCCTTTATCCATAATAATTTTCCTCCTGATCAACAGTCCATAATCATATCTTCCAGAGTTCCGCCTGGTTTGATCATAGGATAAACCATTTCCTCAGGGTCAATGATGAATTCAATTACTGTAGGTGCCTTTGTGTTCTTTTTTGCTTCCTCGAAGGCTGCTGCAATTTCCTCTTTCTTTGTGACACGGATTCCTTTTGCCCTGTAGCTCTCTGCAAGTCTGATGAAATCCGGTGTGTACTGTGGATATTCCATGCCTTCAGTGCGGCGGGAAAGTGCTCCTGCGCGCAGATTGGTCATAGCATAGCGTTTGCCGTAGAAAAGCTTCTGCCACTGGCGTACCATTCCAAGGTATTCATTGTTAAAGATGCACAGGATAACAGGAAGTTCTTCCAGAACTGCAGTTGCAAGCTCCTGAATGTTCATCTGCACACCGCCGTCACCGGAGATAACGATGACAGGTCTGGCGGGATTTCCGATTTTGGCTCCGATGCCGCCTGGAAGACCATAGCCCATTGTTCCCAGACCACCGGACATGATCATCTGTTTGCCCTCTGTGATTTCCGCATACTGGGAGACAAGCATCTGATGCTGTCCTACATCTGTTACGATAATACTGTTCTCAAACTGTTCGTTGATCTCTTTCAGGATATCCATCGGACTTAAAAGATCATTTGGACGCATTTTAAGCGGATGCTCTTCTTTCCAGTTTTTGATCAGGTTAAGCCACTTGTCCGTTGAACATTCCTGGACGTATTCGTTCATTTTGGTGATAGCCTCTTTTGCATCAGCAACAATGGGGATATCCACCTGAATGTTTCGGGAAATGGATGCTGTATCAATATCAATGTGGATAATCTGGGCATGTGGTGCAAATTCATGAAGTTTTCCGGTGATTCTGTCATTGAATCTGGTTCCGATGGAGAACAGCACATCGCAGTTGCTGACAGCCATATTTGCTGCATAGGCACCATGCATGCCGAGGTTTCCGATATAAAGCGGATGGTCAGTAGGAATGGAACCTTTGCCCATTACGGTTGTGACAACCGGAACTTTTGTCTTTTCCACTACTTCCCGGAAAATTTCATGGGCGCGGGAGATTACTACACCGCCGCCTGCCAGGAATAAGGGACGTTTTGCTTTATTTAAAAGTTTGATGGCACGTTTGAGCTGGCCGATGTGGACATCTGTGTTGGGCTTGTATCCGCGGATATTTACATTTTTAGGATATTCAGCGCTGCCGAGTTCTGCCATTACGTCCTTTGGAAGGTCGATAAGGACAGGTCCCGGACGGCCGGTGCGGGCAATGTAGAAGGCTTCTTTGATGATACGTCCCAGGTCTTCACGTCTGCGGACAGTAACGCCGTATTTGGTGATGCTTCTGGTGATTCCTACGATGTCTACTTCCTGAAATGCATCGTTGCCGATGAGGTGGCGGGCTACCTGGCCGGTGAAGCATACAAGAGGTACGCTGTCATAGTTGGCGGTTGCAAGTCCTGTTACAAGGTTGGTTGCTCCGGGACCGCTGGTTACCAGACATACGCCGACTTTGCCGGTGGTTCTGGCGTAGGCGTCGGCTTCGTGGACAAGGGCCTGTTCGTGACGGGGGAGGATGATTTTGACATCGTCCTGTTTGTAGAGTTCATCACTGATGTCGATGGTACAGGCTCCGGGGTAGCCGAAGAGGTATTCTACGCCTTCTTCTTTTAAGGCTTTGACTAAGAGTTTGTTGCCGGATATTTGTTTCATATTTTGGTAAACCTCCTTTGTGTATGTGTATAGGACGCTCAGAAATTTATTTGTTTGGTGTGCGGTTTCGGAGCCTAGTAGATCTAAGTGTCTGAAAATCTGCTAAAAGCGTTCAGAAAAATCTCAAACTCGCTGCGCTCAGACAGTGAGATTTTTCTGAACAACGCAGATTTCCAGGCACTAAGATCTACACGACTCCTGCAAATGCACACCAAACAAATAAATTTCTGAGCTGTGTATTGGCTGATACAGGGGCAGAATGGCGCTGCGCTGATTCTGCTGAGAACGCTGTAAAGCAGCTCCCACAATTCTGAATATAGTAAAAAACGCCCTGGGCTTGTTTGCCCAGGGCGAAAATGTTTCCGCGGTACCACCTGTATTCAGAGTCTGGCTCTGCACTTTGTCAGTACTGATATACTGTGTTCCTGTAACGTGGAACTGACGTTGAAGCCTACTTGGCATGTCTGTCTGGATCTATGGATCATCAGACTGGATATGCGGTTTGGTTCACTGCTCGGGGGCTACTTCCACAATTCGTTCACGAAAGCTCGCACCGACTGCTTTCTCTCTGTGCTTCCCGGGGTTGTGTACTCCTCCCTGTCATGGCATTTGGCTGATATAGGGATATTCATTGTCCGAATAGGGTGGACAAATGTTTTCTTGGGTTACATTATACATTTATAGAGAGGAAATTGTCAACCGGGTTTTGGATAATTGCTGTAAAATTTATGTTCCTGAATGAATTTTGGCTACGTTACTGAGAACGGAGTGAACAGTAATGTAATTGACAGATTTCTATATTGCTGATATAAAAAATAAATAATACAGATGTTTGGAAGGCTAACGAGGCAATGATCAAAATGGCCCGTAAATATGGTATTGAAAAGTATGGTCCAAACCGTTATCATATCGTAACTGCAAAGATGGGATTCCATGGAAGAACCTTTGGTGCCATGTCTGCAACAGGTCAGCCGGGTAATGGATGCCAGGTTGGATTCGGACCTATGACTTATGGTTTCTCCTATGCACCGTACAATGACCTTCAGGCTTTCAAGGATGCATGCACAGAGAACACAATTGCCATTATGGTTGAGCCTGTACAGGGCGAGGGTGGCGTACATCCTGCAACAATGGAATTCATGCAGGGACTTCGTAAATTCTGTGATGAGAACGATATGCTTCTTCTGATTGATGAAGTACAGACAGGATGGTGCAGAACAGGTGCTGTTATGTCCTATATGAATTATGGTATCAAACCGGATATCGTATCTATGGCAAAGGCTCTGGGCGGTGGAATGCCGATCGGTGCCATCTGTGCAACAGCAGAGGTTGCAAAAGCTTTCACAGCAGGTTCCCATGGAACTACATTCGGCGGACATCCGGTAAGCTGTGCAGCTGCACTGGCTGAGGTGAATGAGCTTCTGGACAGAGATTTGGCTGGAAATGCAAAGAAGGTTGGCGATTACTTTGCAGCTAAGCTTGAGAAGCTTCCTCATGTAAAAGAAGTAAGACATCAGGGACTTCTGGTAGGTGTGGAATTTGATGATACTATCGGCGGAGTGGATGTAAAACATGGTTGTCTTGACAGACATCTTCTGATCACAGCTATCGGAGCGCATATCATCCGTATGATTCCACCGCTTATTGTTACAGAAGAAGAGTGCGACAAAGCTGTAGCAATCATCGAAGATACAATTAAATCTCTGGAAAAATAAAAATCCGGCAACGGAGTGATACAGTAAGGACAAGGGCGTCACGAATTATATTCGTGCGCCCTTTTATGATATGATATCAGGGTCAAAAAATCAAAAAGTCGTTCGTGCCTTCACGATAAGACTTTTGAACTTGGGACCTGCCAAATATGAGAAAGTAGCGATTTACATAGCAAATCAGTGGATTTCGAATGTTTGAGAATCTGATAAAAATTTGAGTGTGAGAGGGAAGAGCATGAAACATCTGGTAATTACGATTGGCTGCGAATATGGAGCCAAGGGCAATGCCATCGGTAAGAAGATTGCACAGGATCTGGGGATTAAGTTTTATGATCGTGATCTTGTGGATGAGATTATCAAAGAGGTAGGCATCCCTACAGACATTATGGACAGAGTAGAGGAAGGCGGAACCATCGCAGGTAAAGGTGCACAGGGAGATGTGAGAGGTTCCTTTTCCAAATATGCGGATCTGACAGACCGCGCCATTCATGTACAGAAGCAGATTATCCGGAAGCTGGCTCAGAAAGAAGCCTGCGTGATCATAGGACGGTCTGCAGATTATATTCTGAAAGATACAGAAGGAATCCAGCTGGTGAGAGCATTTATTTATGCACCTAATGATGTTCGCGTCCACAACATTATGGAAAGCCATAATCTTTCGGAAAAGGATGCAAAGCTTCTGCTGGATGAGAAGGATAAACGTTATCATAAGAGACATCTGGCACTGACAGGAAGTAACCGCGGTGACAGACATAACAGGGATATTCTTATTAACAGTGATTTTCTGGGAATTCAGGGAACAGCAGAATATCTGGAAGATCTGATCGCAAAAAAATACGGAAAAAAGGAGGCCTGACCTATGGAACAAAAAACATCAGAATTTGACAAAGTACTTGGTGCATGGGACATACTTGTAATTGCATTTGGCGCCATGATCGGCTGGGGCTGGGTAGTTTCTTCCGGTAACTGGATTGAATCCGGTGGTGTGCTTGGTGCATCTATTGCATTTGCAATCGGTGGAATCATGATCTTCTTTGTAGGTCTGACTTACGCAGAGCTTACAGCAGCCATGCCTCAGTGTGGTGGTGAGCACGTATTCAGCTACAGGGCAATGGGTTCTACAGGTTCTTTTATCTGTACCTGGGCGATCATTCTTGGATATGTAAGTGTTGCCTGCTTTGAGGCATGTGCATTTCCCACAATCATCACTTATCTGTGGCCAGGGTTCCTGAAAGGATATCTCTATACAGTTGCAGGTTTTGATGTTTATGCATCCTGGCTGATCGTGGCAATTGTGATTGCTTTTCTTATTATGATAATCAACATTAATGGAGCAAAAACTGCAGCAGTTTTGCAGACTGTTCTTACCTGTATTATCGGCGGTGCCGGAATTATTCTGATCGTGGCTTCTGTGGTTACAGGAAGTGTGGATAACCTTCAGGGACAGATGTTTGTTGGAAACGGTACCGGTGAAGCAATGAAAAGTATTATTAAGGTTGCAGTTATCACTCCGTTTTTCTTTATTGGTTTTGATGTTATCCCACAGGCAGCAGAGGAGATTAATGTTCCGCTGAAAAAAATCGGTAAAATGATGATCCTCTCTGTTGTGCTGGCTGTTGTATTTTACGCACTGGTTATTCTTGCAGTAGGTTATATCCTGAATCCGGCAGAGATTATTGAGTCTCAGCAGGGAACAGGACTTGTAACAGCAGATGCCATGGCCAAGGCTTTCGGGACAAAGATTATGGCCAAGGTTATCATTGTAGGTGGAATGTGTGGTATTATTACATCATGGAACTCCTTCCTCCTTGGCGGTTCCCGTGCCATGTACTCTATGGCAGAATCCTACATGATTCCTCCGTTTTTTGCAAAGCTTCATCCGAAGCACAAAACTCCGGTTAATTCTCTGTATCTGATCGGTGCCCTGACTATGCTGGCTCCTTTTGCAGGAAGAACAATGATGGTCTGGATCTGTGATGCAGGTAACTTCGGATGCTGCCTTGCATACTGTATGGTCTCTGTCTCTTTCCTAATCCTTCGTAAAAAGGAACCGGATATGGCAAGACCTTACAAAGTAGGCCACTACAAATTTGTAGGTTTTATGGCAGTAGTCATGTCAGGGCTGATGCTTCTGGTTTACTGTATTCCGGGTTCCGGTGGAAGTCTGGTATTTCAGGAATGGCTTATGGTAGGTAGCTGGAGTTTACTTGGAGTTGTATTTTATGCGATCTGTAAACGTAAATATAAAGAAGACTTTGGTAAACTTATTGAACTGATCTCTGATGAGGATGCAGCAAGTCTTATGCCGGAGGCTGATGATGAAGAGCTTGATGTGGTAATCGATGCGGCTATTGACAGGGTGCTTTCCTCTATGGCATAACGCTATAAATGACATGACAATTATTTTGGGTAACAGAGTTTTGAATTTGTGCAGGGTAGGTGCCCTGCACATTGCAATATTGAAAAAATACAGGAAAAGAGGCAGAAATTAATGAATCCATTTGAATTTTTTATTCCTCAGAATATTACAGTCGGTGCAGGTACTCTGGCGAAGCTTCCGGAATGTGCCAAAAAGCTTGGAGGTTCTCATGCAATGCTGATCTCAGGACCAACTCTCCGGAAAATGGGAGTTGTGGATAAGGCGGCGGATTATCTGAAAGACGCCGGAATGGCAGTGGATATTTTTACAGATGTAGAAGCCAATCCGTCTGTCACCACAGTGGAAAAAGCGACAGAAGCGTATAAGGATTCCGGCGCAGATTTTATCGTTGCGCTGGGCGGTGGTTCTCCTATGGATGTGGCAAAAGCAGTGGGAGTTACGGCTAAATATGGCGGCAGTATTACAGAATATGAGGGGGCACATAAGGTTCCCGGAAAAATTGTTCCGCTGATCGCAATCCCGACTACTGCGGGAACCGGCTCAGAGGTTACGGCATTTTCTGTTATCACTGACCACAGCAGAGATTATAAGCTGACAGTATTCAGTTATGAACTTCTTCCTGCATATGCAATCCTGGATCCTGAGCTTCTCACTTCTGCTCCGGCATCTGTGGCAGCAGCCTGCGGAATCGATGCATTTATTCATGCGGAGGAGGCTTATGTTTCCACAGCAGCATCTCCTTTTTCTGACGCAATGGCAGAGAAAGCAATGGAGCTGATCGGTGGAAATATCCGCCGTTTTGTGGCAAGACGTACAGATCTGGAGGCAGCAGAAGCAATGCTTACAGGTTCTCTTTTTGCAGGAATCGCCTTTTCCTTTGCAAGACTTGGAAATGTCCATGCCATGAGTCATCCGGTAAGTGCTTTCTTTAATGTGGCACATGGAGTGGCAAATGCAGTTCTTCTCCCTGTGATTGCAGAATATAATGCGCTGGCAGATCATGGCAGATATCTGAAGATTTATAATTATATCAGTCCAATCCCTGCATATGAGGATGAATTCGAACCACTGATGCTGGTGGATGCCATCAGGGAATTAAACGAAGATATCGGAATCCCGGAAGACCTGATCACAGCCATCCGCCAGGCAAAGAAGGGAGAAGAGATTTCTGATGAGGAGATTGAAAGCAAGATTGATGCCATGGCAGATGATGCTATGAAGAGCGGGAATATTGCAGTAAATCCAAGATCCTCCAGAAAGCAGGATATTGTGAAACTGTATTATAAAGCTTTATAAGATAAAGAATAATGCAGTATTTTATGTGATTGCTACAGGTAGGATATTGATTAAAAATATCTGTTCTTATAAAAAACGTGCAGAAACATCGAAGTCGACAGATAACTTCAGGCTTGAAGGTTTATCTCGATTTCAAAATGTATCTGCACGTTATTTTTTTGAGAAATTTCCATTGTATAACTTGCCTGATAGAAAGAAAGATTATATAGTATTAACCAAAATATAGTAAAGTAATGTGAGTCAAAATATTGATTGTTCAGGAGGATTTTATGGCAAAGAAGAAAATATATGCAGTACGCAAGGGACATAAAACAGGACTTTTTGCTACATGGGCGGAGTGCCAGAAGGCAGTAAGCGGATATTCAGGAGCTGAGTTTCGGGGATTTACAGAGAAAGAGGAAGCATTGGCTTTTCTGAACATGGAGACAACAGGAAATGTATCCGGTGATAAAGCAAAAGAGGCGGCAGGAATCGTGGAAGTACCTGAAAATATGGTCATTGCTTATGTAGATGGAAGTTTCGAGAAAAGTATTGGCAGATATGCCTTTGGTTGTGTGATCCTTACACCGGACGGACAGGAAATCCGTAAATCCGGCAGCGGTAGTGATTCTGCAGGAGTCGCGATCCGAAATGTGGCAGGAGAGATGCTTGGTTCCATGACTGCAGTAAACTGGGCCATAGAAAACAAATATCCAGCTGTGGAAATCCGCTATGATTACGAAGGGGTAGAGAAATGGGTAACAGGTGTATGGAGAGCCAAAACACCTCTGACCAGCAAATATGCTGCTCATATGCAGGAAGCAGGAAAGAAAGTAAAGATTTCTTTTTGTAAAATAGCAGCTCATACGGGCAATCACTACAATGAAGAGGCAGATCAGCTGGCTAAGAGTGCATTGCTTAAAATGGATGAAGAAGTACGAATATAAAAATCTTATCACTGAAAGGCGATTTCCAAAGGGATGAAAAATTTATGTGGATGACAATTTGAGTGATCCTCAGGGAAATCAATATACGGAAGTGGAAAAATAAAAAGCAGCTGTGTTACCATTGAAACTGTTAGCTGAAATTTTTATCAAGTAACAGTTTCAATTGACAGGTAACGCAGCTGTTTTTGCTTATGAAAGTGTCATATCCCCGTCTTTCACCCATCCAAGCTTACGGATAAACATGTTGATGAGCGGACACAGGATTGCAGGCAGGATAAAGGAAATCAGCAAAAGT
This sequence comes from Blautia wexlerae DSM 19850, assembly GCF_025148125.1. Lineage (NCBI taxonomy): Bacteria > Bacillati > Bacillota > Clostridia > Lachnospirales > Lachnospiraceae > Blautia > Blautia wexlerae. Next base: position 3,470,408 of record NZ_CP102267.1, on the reverse strand, counting down.
CCGGCCCAGTCCCAGCCTGTGACAGCTGTTTTTGTTCCTGCGGCAATATCATTCATCCATCCGGTGTAGACACCAATCTGTCCTACGAAACCGCAGGTACCCATACCGGAAGAAACCGGAGTACCGTTCATCTGAAGTTTGAACAGACAGGTTGCAAGAGGTCCGGTGATGGCAGAAGTAAGGATCGGTGCAATCCAGATGCGTGGATTTTTTACGATATTTCCCATCTGGAGCATGGATGTTCCGATTCCCTGAGAAACAAGTCCGCCCCATTTGTTCTCACGGAAGGACATTACTGCGAAACCTACCATCTGTGCGCAGCATCCTGCAACAGCAGCTCCTCCGGCAAGTCCGGTAAGGCCAAGCGCAGCACAGATGGCGGCAGATGAGATAGGAAGTGTCAGTGCAATACCCACGAATACAGAAACAAGGATTCCCATCAGGAACGGTTGCAGGTTGGTTGCCCACATAATAATATTTCCCACTTTCATTGCTGCACTTCCAAGTGCCGGAGCCCACCATGCGGACAGGGCAACACCTACACCGATCGTGACAAGTGGAGTGACCAGAATATCAATTTTGGTTTCCTTAGATACTGCTTTTCCGATTTCGGAAGCGAAGATGGCAACAAATAATACAGCCAGTGGTCCGCCTGCACCGCCTAATGCGTTAGATGCAAAGCCAACAGTGATCAGTGAGAACAACACCAACGGCGGACAATGCAGCGCATAGCCGATGGCGACAGCCATGGCAGGACCGCTCATGGCAGATGCCAGAGAGCCTACGGTATACTGTGTGTCGTTTACAGTTGCCACAGCAGTGGTCAGAAATGAAATATGAAACTGTGTTCCAAGTGTGTTGATGATCGTGCCAATCAGCAGGGAGCAGAAAAGACCCTGCGCCATGGCACCAAGGGCATCGATTCCATAACGTTTTATGGAGATTTCGATGTCTTTACGTCTGAGAAATGCTTTTAACTTTTCCATAGATTATATTTTCTCCTGTTTTTATTATGTATAGAAGGGTGTATATACACCTATATACGTTTTTCTCATTATAGTCACATTCACGGAGTAAATCAAGTAGTTTTGTAACTGTTCACATACCACTATCCCGCGAGGTGTTTTGGCATGAATATGCCAAAATCACAAGACATACAAGCCAAAATTCCATTGCCGCAGGCAATCTGGAATGAATTTTGGGTACATTACTGTGAACGGAGTGAACAGTAACGTAGTTTTAAAATAGTGGAAAACAATTTACAGAAAGAATATTGTAAAGTATTTTACTGTCTGATATGATAGAAAGAGTTAATTTTACGGAGGAAAAAAAGATGAGTGAATGGATCAGAAAAATAAACTGGAAGTATGTGGTCGTAATGTTGATTGGAAATGTGATCCTTGGTTTGGGAATTGCGATATTTAAACTTTCCGGACTTGGAAATGACCCTTTCAGCGGAATGGTAATGGCACTGGCAGAATGTGTGGGAATTGAATATGCCCGTTTTTTAATTCTTCTGAATCTGGGATTTTTTGTAATAGAAATTATCTGGGGAAGAAAGCTTATCGGATTGGGAACGATCATAAATGCGTTATTCCTTGGATATTTTGTTACATTTTTCTATAACCTGATCACATCTGTGATCGATGCACCGGATCAGATGGCAATGCAGGTGGTTACCGTATTTATTGGAGTTATCATAACAAGCCTTGGAATTTCCATGTACCAGCTTCCGAAACAGGGAGTTGCACCATATGACAGTATTTCTCTGATCATGACAGAGAAATGGCCGAAAATTCCGTATTTCTGGTGCAGAGTATCTAATGATGCGATCAGTGCACTGGTGTGTTGGCTTGCAGGGGGAATCGTCGGACTGGGAACACTGGTCAGTGCATTTGGATTCGGACCTTTTGTTCAGTTTTTCGATACACATTTTACATCAAAAGTGCTGGCAAAGCTGGAAAAATAATAAAAAACTGTCCTGTATATGCACATTATACGTAGAAAATAGGTGCATTACAGAGACAGTTTTTTTATTTGTCAGCCTGTTAACTGCATATATGGCATGCTTTACATGCAGATGGCGTAGTAGCGCATCCTCCCATAGCAGTTTCACGCAGTTCTGCAGGAAGCTTTTTGCCCACGGTAAACATCGTCTGGATCATTTCGTCCAGAGGAATCAACTGCGGGATTCCTGCGAGAGCCATTTCTGCGGCAATTATAGCGTTTGCCACACCTGCAGCATTTCTGTTCTGACATGGATATTCTACCAGACCGCCGACCGGATCGCATACCAGACCAAGCATGTTCATAAGAACAGTAGATGCAGCAAAAGTACATTCTTTCGGTGAACCTCCCATCAGCTCTACAGCAGCAGATGCAGCCATTGCAGATGCAACCCCTACCTCGGCCTGGCATCCGCCTACCGCACCTGCAACAGTTGCATTTCGCATTGCCAGATAACCAATGGCACTTGCGTTAAATAATGCCCGTATAATCTCTTCATCAGAGAATTGATAATGTTCCTGCATTGCCAGCATCAGCCCCGGTACGATTCCGGCAGAACCGGCAGTAGGAGAGGCCACGATCAGCCCCATGGAGGCATTCGTTTCCAGTGTAGCCATAGCATAAGTAATTGCCTTCTGAAGCAGATTTCCGCAGAGACCTTTTTTCTCCTGCGCGTGGAGACTCAGCTTTCTGGCTTCGCCGCCGATCAGACCGCCCATAGATTTTACCGGCTGTCTGATTGGTGAGAAAGCAGCATCTTTCATAATTCCCAGTACTCGTGTCATTTTTTTATTTACAATCTCAGAGGCTGTTTCGCCAAGCTCAATCTCACGGATACGCATAATCTCTGAGATAGGAAGATTTTTTTCTTCACAGAGTGCTAAGAGTTCATTTGCATTTTTAAAATCCATGATAAAAATCCTCCTTTCTTTACATCTGTACGATCATAACTTCATGAATATTCGGGTTCTCGCGAATCGCAGGAACGATATTCTCAGGAAGTTTGCCGTCAGATTCTACGATTGTATAAGCAATCTCTCCCTTGCTTTCACGGAACAGACGCATAAATGCAATATTGATATTGCGGTCACTCAGGCATTTGGTAATATAGGCCACAACGCCGGGAGTGTCCTGATGAATCACGATCACTGCACTGTACTCGCCTGTAAAGTCTACCTGTACGTGATTGATATCTACAATACGGACCTTGCCTCCTCCAAGGGATTCGCCGCGTACGGTCATTTTCTGGCCTTTTTCATTTTCCATGCAGATATCTACGGTGTTCGGATGAATATCTGTTTCCTGCTCATTTGGAGTGAAAGAGAATTTCAGACCTTTTTCATGAGCAATATCAAAAGAATTTCGGATGCGCATATCATCGGTAGAGAATCCCATAATACCGCCCAGCAGAGCTCGGTCAGTACCGTGACCATGGTAAGTTTTGGCAAAAGAGCCGTACAGGATGAAGTCGGCTCTCTTTAACGGGCCTTCGATCATTTTCTGGGCAAGATAGGAAATACGCGCCGCACCTGCGGTATGTGAACTTGAAGGACCGATCATGTTCGGCCCCATAACATCAAATACGCTGATAAATGACATATTTTTTCTCCTGTGAATATCAATTATAGTCTTGCATGTTTATGGCAATAATCTTATTATTTGCAAATTTCTAATTATATTCTATCATTTAGGAATAAAAGAAGCAAACTTATCGTTAACATTAACAAAAATTAATGTAAAAAATGAGAAAACAGGGTTGCTTTTTCTCTACTGGGCGGTTACAATAACTGTGCAAATTGAAAATAATTTTAAAAATGCTGTTTCAAAATAGGGAACAGCATAAAATTTGCTGTTAGAAATCAGATTCCCGAAAACAGGGTCTGATATCCGAAATCGTAAATTTTAAAGAAAAGGCAGGTGGAACAGAATGGATAATTGCGATTCTCATGGGCGAAGTAGTAGCACAGGATCTGAATTAAAAAGAGTATATGAGTATAGCAGCCGTTTTTGTTCTGCTGTAGTCATATATTTTCAGGATTTTCCATGTATGCATATAAAATAGAAGTTTTTTACTGTCTGTGATCTGACAGTTTCTGTATGTGGAAGATCGGATGTCTTTTTCATTTCTTATCCTGTATTTATGAAATTCCCCCGAATCATGCAATTACATATTGAGCAGTAATGATCCGGCGAAGATGCCGGACAGTTACGGACAGTGGATGAATAGCAGGTTATGGTTTGATACCCTGCGGTTTATTGTGCTGGAAAAAGTATGGAAGAAATAGCAGTAAAATGTAATAAATAACAGACTGCTTTCTTTTGGTGTGCTTTTATGCAAAAAAACGGAGGATGAAAGAATGGAGAAAAGAGTACAGGATTATTCCAAAGAAATTCTGAAGATCATCCGCAGCAACACCTCTCCAGCCGTTATGGGAGGAAGGCTGCAGGATTATCATGAGAATGATCTGGCAGATGTAATGCCGAAACTGACTGTACAGGAGCGGTGCAAGCTGTACCGTATCCTGGATACAGATATGCTCTCTGATATTTTTGAATATACAGATGAGGAGAATGCAGCAGAGTATCTGAATGAAATGGATGTGAGAAAAGCAGCAGCCATTTTATCCAGAATGGAAACAGATGCTCTTGCAGATGTATTAAACAAAGTTGAAAAAACAAAGAAAAAAATACTGATCGATCTGCTTGAACCTGAGGTTCGACGTGATGTGGAGATGATCGCATCCTTTGATGAGGATGAGATCGGAAGCCGCATGACAACAAATTATATTGTGATCACAGATAAACTGACAGTTAAGCAGGCAATGAGCAGTCTGATCGAACAGGCTGCAAAAAATGACAATATCTCCACTATTTTTGTAGTGACAGAGCAGCAGAAATTTTATGGGGCCATTAATCTGAAAGAACTGATCATTGCCAGACGGGATGATCTGCTTGAGAATCTGGTGGTGACTTCCTATCCATATGTATATGCGGAAGAGAATATTGATGACTGTATCGAAGAACTGAAAGATTATTCTGAGGATTCTATTCCGGTTCTTGACAACGATAATCAGCTTCTGGGTGTTATCACATCTGCCAGTATCATTGACCTGGTTGATGATGAGATGGGTGATGACTATGCGAAGCTGGCCGGTCTGACTGCAGAAGAGGATTTGAAAGAGCCATTGAAGGAGAGCATGAAGAAACGTATGCCATGGCTGATCATTCTTCTGGGACTTGGTATGGTTGTTTCCTCTGTAGTAGGAATTTTTGAAAAAGTAGTAACTGCACTTCCGATTATTATGTGCTTCCAGTCTTTGATCCTTGATATGGCAGGTAATGTGGGTACCCAGTCTCTGGCTGTGACGATTCGTGTGCTGATGGATGAATCTCTGACAGGTAAGCAGAAACTGGAACTTGTGTGGAAGGAAATGAGAATTGGTCTGTGTAATGGCGGACTTCTTGGAATTCTGTCTTTTGCGCTGATTGGATTGTATATTTATCTGTTTAAAGGAAAAACACTTTTGTTTTCCTATGCAGTATCCGGATGTATCGGTGTGGCACTGTTGCTGGCTATGTTGATCTCCAGTGCAGTAGGCACCTGTATTCCATTGTTCTTTAAGAAGATTAATATTGACCCGGCAGTAGCATCAGGTCCGCTGATCACAACAGTGAATGACCTTGTTGCAGTAATTACCTATTATGGCCTGAGCTGGCTGTTCTTATTAAAAATGCTGAATCTTGCAGGCTGAATTTCAGATAATAAAAACAGGTCCTGTATCTTTGATTATAAGATATTGGATCTGTTTTTGTATGGAGTTATTATAGTTGGTCGTTATCCCGTAAAATACGGACCTGTCTTAATATTTCAGAGGATTAATTATGACAAATGTAATGTATGTCGTTTGCAATCTGGAATAAATTTTGTGAAATAAGGAAAATAGCAGTTGACATTATTCAGGGGATATGCAAATAATATATTGCAATTAGTGTTTAACTGACCTGACAATTGAAAGAGGCAAGTTGTTATTTGGATTTACAAAGCATATAAATGTTACTGAGAACGGAATAAACAGTAACAAATAAACATCGGTGCAGGAAATATTAATGGTAAACAGTAATAAGAGATTGAAAATATAATATATATAATGTATCTGTGAATCAACCAGTGTGCCGACAAGTTGATTCTTCGAGAAATCAACTTGTTGGCACACCAGGTAACTGTATAATTCCACAGATACAGTATCGGCAAAACAGTCGAAAGGCTGCGGCGCAAAGCTAAAGGGCCTGTAAAATGGCAGCCAGTTGCATTTATACAGAGAGTAATGTCTTGTTGTATTGTAGCGGGCATTATTCTCTTTTATTTTAAAGAAAGGTTGAGAATATCATGTCAGAGCATAGGTGTATGCTTAACAAAATGAATAAGATTGAAATATATGTCGCAAATGAAGATACGGATATTAATCCTTCAGTTCAGGAAGCTATTAAATATGTACTGAAACAGAATGATCCTGTGGGAACAATCGCCGGTTATTATGATGAGAAGCTGACAATCTGGAGTGTAAGTAACTATTTTCTGCAACTTTTGGGGTGGGATGACCTTGATGAATTTATGAAAGCATCAGACGGATCTATGCTCAGTGTGGTCTGTAATGAGCAAAAGCATATATTTTCACCGGCAGGACTTCATGATTTACAGGGTTCTCACACCTTGTATCTGACAGACAGTAAAGGTTTATCAATACCGGTAAGGATTGTGAAGGCAGATGCCAGGGATAATAAAGGACGGCCAATCTGGGTATTATCTGTCAGATCTGATCACTTTGCCCGGAATCAGGAAGCAAGGGAAGCTGTTTTTCACCGGGCTTTTACAGATATGAATCTGTGTGAATATTATGTGGATCTTCAGGAAAATACATTTGAATCTATGAAAGTAAAGGGCTCGCTTCAGGAAATTTCCAACAAAAGCCGGACATGGGATGAACTGATACAGATGTTTCTTGATAATTATGTCTGTCCTGAGAGTAAAGAGGCGGTTGCGCAGATTTACAACCGGGAATATATTATGAAGGAACTCAGAAAAATTACCGGGGAACTCAGTCAGGAATACAAAGCAGTGCTTGACGGAGAGCTGCGTATTATCCGGAATGTAGTGATGGAGGGAGATACAGATGAGAACGGAGAGGTCAGACACGCCATGATTTTTCTTCGTGATGTGACGGATTCGAAAAATGCGGAAAAAGAACGCAGAGCGATGTTAAAGCAGAACATCGCCATGGACCAGCTTATTCAGGGAGTAACCAGGATTGTAGAGCGTTTTGCAGTTTGTGATCTGGACAGCGGGATATACGAATATTATGAGATGAACAATGAGTCTTATTATAATCCTACAGGTGATTACAGGGAGCTTCTTCAGCGTATGTCCGGAGAGTATGTGGTACTTACGGAAAAGATAAATATACAGATGGATGATCTGCTTTCACCGGAACATCTGAGAAAAGTTATTATGTCTGAGGATGATCTGTATACCTTTGAATATTCTACTCTTGACAGATCTTCTTATAAAGTAATGTCAGTGATACCTGTGGAATGGAAAGGCAGTATACTGTCCAAAGTAATGCTGATCGCTCAGGATATCGGGCAGAAGCATGAACTTGAGAAGCTGGCAAATACGGATGCACTGACAGGACTTTATAATGAGCGTTATCTTTCCGAAAGATTAAAAAGAAATGGAAAGTTACGCAAAAAATTTGCCATGTTCTATCTGGATCTGGACAGGTTTAAGCCTGTTAATGACACTTATGGACATGACATGGGGGACAGATTGCTGAAGGCGGTTTCCCGGAGATTGTGCAAATGTATCAGGAAGACAGACTATGCTTTCCGTATCGGTGGAGATGAATTTTCCCTGATCATTGAGGAGGGCAATATTAATGATGAATTCTGTGAGATGATGGTCAGAAGAATAAAAAGAGTCATTGACCGGCCTTTTAACATAGAGGGTCGTCTGCTGAGCGTGGATACAAGCTGTGGCTATGCCATTTATCCGGAACACAGCCAGAAGATCGATGAAATCCGCATTATGGCAGATCACAGAATGTATGAAGATAAAACTCAAAATAGAAAAAAGGGTTAATGGCGGATAAAAACAGAAAGAGGGATAAAATCTTTATGGATTTAAAACAATTACAGTATTTCGTAGTATGTGCGCAGACTGGTTCATTCAGTGATGCTGCGAAAAATCTGTATTCTACACAGCCCAGTGTCAGCAAGGTAATCAAGGGACTGGAAGATACGCTGGGAATGCAGCTTTTTGAACGACTGCCAAGAGGAATCAGACTGACAGTACAGGGGCATAAGATGTATGAATATGCGTCGAAAATTATAAATGAAGTAAATGTTCTGGAAAATATGGCTTCCAGCGGAATGACAAAATGGATCCGGATATCTTTAAATCCCAGCTCCTGGTTTGCCAATCAATTTGTAGACTTTTATAATGAAACCTATGAAAAAAAATATCATTTCCAGGTAACAACAGCAGGTGTACAAAGCGTAATGGAAAGAGTCCGGGATTATATGGATGATATTGGTTTTGTATATATCCTCAGTCAGCAGAAGGAAAATTTCCTGTATGAATTGTCAAAAAACAAAATGCATTTCGAACCTATCTATGAAACAGATGTAATGCTGTATCCGGGAAGGCTGACAGAGCTTTACAATTCCGGCAAAGAGAGGGCAGAACTGGAAGACCTGGAGGGAATCCGTTTTATACAGAATTATCAGGATGAATTTTTTGACATCGGTGCTGTAAAAGAAGATGCATTCCAATGGAAGGATATTGACATTTCCGTGCTGACCAACAGTGATTATATTATGGAAAAAATGCTGAAGAACAGTAAGGTGGCAAATATAAGCGGAAGTTACCTGTCAGAAAACAAAGAAGGAACTACACCGGGAATCCCTCTGGATCTTGGAGACAGTAAAGTGATTTTTGGTTTTATACTCCACAAAGGAGAAGAAATGGATGAGAGTGTGGCAGAGCTTGTGGAGTTTTTAAAGAGCAGACTGCCGAAGCATTAATAAAAATTGCAGTTGACTTTTTAACTTATTTTGCATATACTAATAGTAGCTAAGAAATGAAGTGAAATTTCCATGAAGCGAAACGAAAGCCCTCAGAGTTGCCGCTCTGAGGGCTTTCTTGCTCGTTACGGGGAGCTGTTCCGTTTAGACTGTTGCTGTCTAATGTCCGCTGTCCAGCCATTTGCATATGTAGTAGCTAACTACGCCTGCTATGACAGAGACAAGAAATGAAGTAAAAATTGCTTCCATGAAACTCACCTCCTTCCTGCTGGAGGTTCGACAGCTCTTGTAGTATAACATAGTTTAGAACAAAATGGGATGGTTGTTTTAAATTATTGCTGATATTAAAAAAACCTATTCCAAAAATGACGATAGATATTCAAATTAAGAATAGCTTATAACCCCCAGGGTGGGTTGTGGGCTATTTTTGCTTTTGTTAAACTGAATGGTGGCTAATTAGGAGTACAATTTTGAAAAATTATAAAATGGAGATAATCAAATGAGAAAATATGCATTCAGACGACTGCTCCAGCTGATTCCCATTTTGTTTGCGATTACTTTTCTCTCCTATGGCATGATGCGGATTGCGGGAAGTGATGTAGTGACACAAAAAATGGAAAATACAGGACAGATTCTGTCAGAAGATAAGTTAAATGCAGCCAGAGAACAGCTGGGACTGGACAAACCATTTCTGACCCAGTATTTTGTGTGGCTTGGGAAACTGCTTCATGGAGATATGGGAAACAGCTATGTATCCAGTCTTCCGGTTTTTGATACGTTCATATCGAAGCTTCCGGCAACGCTGCTTCTTACAGTGACATCTATTTTGCTGACCATCATCATATCAATCCCTCTGGGGATTCTGTCAGCAGTGAAACAGAATACGATTACGGATTATCTGATCCGTTTATGCAGCTTTATAGGAAACAGTCTTCCTAATTTTTTTGTATCATTGCTGTTGATGTATTTTCTTGCGATCAGGTTGCGGATTTTTCCGGTTATATCCAAAGATGTAAGTTTAAAGAGTGTGGCAATGCCGGCAATCACTCTGGCAATTGCCATGTCGGCCAAGTATCTTCGCCAGGTCCGTGCAACTGTGCTGGATGAACTGAGTAAAGATTATGTGGCAGGAGCGAAAGCAAGAGGAGTAAAGTTTTCTGTCACTCTTTGGAAAAGTATTATGAAGGCTTCGCTGGTAACCATCATTACCTTGCTGATGCTGTCAGTGGGAAATCTGCTGGGAGGAACTGCAATCGTAGAATCAATCTTTATGTGGGATGGAGTTGGAAAGATGGCAGTAGATGCTATCTCCATGCGTGATTATCCTATTATTCAGGCATATGTTATGTGGATGGCGATCATCTATGTTGTAGTAAATCTGCTTACAGATCTGTCATACCGGTTCCTGGATCCGAGAATCCGTCTGGGAGGTGTGAAACAATGAGTGAAAAGCAGAATAAAAATGTGACAGTGCGTGTACAGAAGATTAAGAAAAACCATATAAAACAAAAGCTGGTCTTTTTTCTTATTCTGGCAATAGGGCTTGTGATACTTGCAGTTTTTTCAGAGCATCTCTGTCCATATGACCCTTATGCACAGGATCTGGCAAGTGCACTTCAGCCCCCCAGTCTTCAGCATCCTATGGGAACAGATACATATGGGAGAGATATGCTGTCCAGAGTTATAAGTGGTGCAAGAGCCAGTATTTTTTCGACCTTTATCCTGGTTGCTGTGATTTTTGTGTTAGGAACAGCTGTGGGTGTATGCTGCGGATATTTTGGCGGAGCTGCAGATACTGTTATGATGAGAATCTCAGATATATGTCTTGCTTTCCCTGGGCTTGTATTTGCCATGGCGATTGCAGCTATTCTTGGGGGAGGCATTCAGAATGCTGTTATAGCACTGGCAGTAGTAAGCTGGCCGAAATATTCACGTATTGCCAGAGGGCAGACTCTGGCATTAAAAGAGGAACCCTATATTCATGCTGCCATACTGGCAGGTGACAGCTCAGGTCAGATTATGCTCAGACATATTCTTCCAAATATGCTGGGCCCTGTTCTGGTAACAGCCATGCTTGATATCGGTACCATGATGATGGAACTTGCAGGTCTGTCATTTCTTGGACTGGGAGCACAGATTCCCATGGCTGAATGGGGAAGTATGATGAGCAGCGGACGAAGTATGATCCAAACATATCCATGGGTAGTATTATCACCTGGAATTGCAATTTTTATATCTGTGGCAATTTTCAATCTGTTAGGTGATACAGTTCGTGACTATCTGGATCCTAAGAACAGCCGTTCATGATAAGTAATATGAAAACAAACGAGGAGGAAAGAAAATGAGAACAAAGAAATTTCTGGCAATGGCAATTGCCCTGGGGCTGGCAGTAGGAATGACAGCTATGCCAACACTGGCAGCAGAAAAAAAGACATTGGTATTTGGCGATACCACCTTTAATGCGGAAAATGAGGAGGCAGATATTAATCCTCAGAATACCTATGCAGGATGGGCTTGCATCCGTTATGGAGTAGGGGAAACTCTTTTCCGTTATTCTGATACAATGGAAATAGAGCCATGGATCGCAAAAGAGTATGAAAATATTGACGAGCTGACCTGGAAGATCACACTGAACGACGGAGTTGTGTTTTCCAATGGACGTGCCTGTGACGGAGAAGCAGTAAAGGAAAGCCTGGAGGCTTTGGTTGCCAATCATGAGCGTGCAGCAGGAGATCTTTGCATTGATACTATCGAGGCAGATGGAAATACTGTTACCATAAAGACTACAGAACCGAAGCCTGCACTGATCAATTATCTCAGTGATCCTTATGGATGTATTATTGATATGCAGGCAGGTATCAGTGATGATGGTATAGTGATCGGTACAGGTCCTTATGTGGCAACTGAACTGGTGACAGATGATCATGTTAATCTTGTAAAGAATGAAAACTACTGGAACGGAGATGTGAATGTGGATGAGATCACTGTCCGTACAATCTCTGACGGTGATACACTGGCAATGGCTCTTCAGGCAGGGGAGATTAATGCTGCCTATGGTATGGCATATGCAAGCTATCCTTTATTTGAAAATGATGACTTTACATTTACCAGTACAGCTACAAGCCGTGCATTCTATGCGTGGATGAACTTTGAAAGTCCTGTAACATCTGACCCGGCAGTGCGTAAAGCAATTGCCATGGGTATTGATAAGGACAGCTTTGTGTCTGTGCTTCTGAATGGATATGGATATCCTGCAGTCGGTGTTTTCCCGGATACCTTCTCTTTTGGAGGGCAGAATCTGACAACAGAGAGCTATGATCCTGATGGGGCAAAGAAGGTTCTGGAGGAAGCAGGATGGGTGGATTCCGATGGTGACGGTATCCGTGAAAAAGACGGACAGAAACTGGAGATCCGCTGGCTTACTTATCCCAGCCGTCAGGAGCTTCCGCTTCTTGCAGAGTCTGCACAGGCAACCTTAAAAGAAATCGGTATGGATGTTCAGATAAATTGTACCTCTGATAATAATACTATCCGTAAAGACCCTGCATTATGGGATGTATATGCAAGTGCCATGGTAACTGCACCTACAGGAGATCCGGAGTATTTCTTCACTTCCTGCACACTGGATGAATCTGCAAGCAATAACGGACATTATCACAGTGATAAACTGGAAGATCTGGAAAAACAGATGAAGCAAGAATTCGACGCAGATAAGCGTTCAGATCTGGCGATTCAGATGCAGCAGACAATCCTGGATGACAATGCCTATGTATTCTGCTCTTACCTGAGAATGAGTATGATCATGCAGTCTAATGTAACAGGACTGACTGCACATCCATGTGATTATTATGAACTGACAGCGGATTTGGATATCAACTAAACTGTAACAATAAATGAAGAATATGTGAACGATGATATTTCAGGGGCAAAAGATATTTTGCCCCTGATTTGGTAAGTATTAACAAGGATGGTTTACAGAAATGGATAGAAAAATACTGACCTACGATTCCGTAGAGATATCATTTGGCGGGAAAGCGGTGGTTCATGATGTGAGCTTCTCTCTTGAACATGGAGAGATACTTGGCCTTGTGGGAGAATCCGGCAGTGGGAAAAGCACCCTGATCAAAGCCGCAATGGGACTTCTGGGACCGGATGGTCTTGTGACAAGAGGAGATATCCGATATATGAATCAGAATATTCTGGATATACCGGAGAAAGAAAAAAGAAAGATCAGAGGTGCAGGAATTGGCATGATCTTTCAGGATGCAGGTGCTTCCCTGTGCCCGATCCGCACCATTGGAGAACAGATTTATGAAAGTATGCGTGTACATACGAAGATAACAAGAAGTGAGGCCAAAAGCAGGGCAATGGATCTGTTTGATAAACTGAACTTTAAGGACAGTCAGCGTGTGTGGGACAGTTATCCATTTGAACTGTCAGGCGGAATGAATCAGAGAGCAGGTATTGCAATTGCCATGCTTATGAATCCGCCCATCCTATTTGCGGATGAACCGACCAGTGCTCTGGATGTGTCTGTACAGCGTCAGGTTGTAAGGGAAATGCTTAAGTTAAGAGAGTTGTTTGGAACTGCAATTGTGATCGTGACACATGATATCGGGGTAGTCCGGGCAATGGCAGATACTGTGTTGGTTTTGAAAAATGGAAAAACAGTAGAATATGGCACAGCAGACCGTGTACTGGATCATCCCCGGGATCCGTATACCAGGAAATTGCTGGAGGCTGTACCAAAGCTGCAAAGGAAGGTCAGAGTATGAGCATACTTTTAGAGGCAGAACATTTAACAAAAATATTTACCCAGAGAGGAAAAAATCCTTTTAAAGCAGTAAATGATGTAAGCTTTACACTAAAAAAAGGAGAAACGCTGGGAATCGTAGGAGAATCCGGCAGTGGGAAAAGTACAATAGCAAAGCTGCTCACCCGGCTGACTGATATCACAGAGGGTACATTGAAATTTGAAGGAAAAGATATTACAAGACTGAAACAAAGTCAGCTGAAAGAGGTATATGGAGATATACAGATGGTTTTTCAGAATCCGGTGGGTTCTTTTGATCCCAGAAGGACACTGGGTGACGGAATTGGTGAGAGTCTTAGAAACCGTGGAATGAAAAAGGCTGATGTGGAGAAAAGAGTAGCAGAATTGCTTGAGCAGTGCGGCCTTGAGAAGGAATATGCAAAAAGATATCCTCATGAGGTAAGTGGCGGACAGTGTCAGCGGGCTGCGATAGCAAGAGCTCTGGCAGTAAAACCAAAAGTTCTGATCTGTGATGAGGCAACCAGTGCTCTGGATGTAACCATACAGAAACAGATCATGGAGCTTCTGGAAGACCTGAAAGAGAAGAATGGGCTGTCTTTTATTTTTATTTGTCATAATCTGGCCCTTGTCCAGATGTTCTGTGACAGGGTTCTGGTACTGTATGAGGGAAAAGTAGTGGAAAGCGGAATTCCCGATGATATCATCAATGAACCCAAGGAAGAGTATACGCAGAGACTGGTGGATGCGGTACTTTCGTGAATGTGATTTTTTTGGAAGTGCGATAGTGGTATGAAAAATACAGGCAAAACTATGCCGGATAAGAATATATAGATATCCCCTTGGGTGGGTTGTTGACGCTTTAATGTGGTGCTACAATACAGTTGTTTGTAAGGTGCGCGCCAGATAAAAATAATATTTTCACAGGAAAGGAAGTATATTTATGCATATACCTGAAAATTATTTAAGCCCGTCAACATGTGCTGTAATGACAGCAGCCATGCTTCCGGTGTGGGGATATTCTATTCATAAAATAAAAACAGAGATACCGAAATCAAAGATGCCGCTTCTTGGTATTGGGGCAGCCTTTTCATTCCTGGGAATGATGTTTAATGTTCCGCTTCCGGGCGGTACAACAGGACATGCAGTAGGGGGAACTCTTATTGCCATACTGACAGGAAGTCCTGCAGCCGGGTGCATAGCGGTTTCTATTGCTCTGCTGATACAGGCCCTTCTTTTTGGAGATGGCGGAATCCTTGCATTTGGGGCAAACTGTTTTAATATGGCATTTATATTGCCATATCTGGGCTTTTTCCTGTATAAACTTCTTTTGAAGAAAACAGGTATGCGCAAACTTAGCGCGGCAATTAGTTCATATATAGGTATTAATGCTGCGGCCTTTTGTGCAGCTGTTGAATTTGGTATTCAGCCACTGCTGTTCAAAAATGCAGAAGGCCAGGCTCTTTATTGTCCGTATCCGCTAAGTGTATCAATACCTGCAATGATGATCGGACATATTACATTATTTGGTCTGGCAGAGATTATTCTGACAGTAGTGGTACTTACCTTTGTTGAAAAAGTTACACCAAAAGCATTGGATGCTGTTCCGGATAAGACAGCATTTAAACCACTGTATATACTGATGGCTGTTCTCATCGTACTGACTCCTCTGGGACTTCTGGCAACCGGTACTGCCTGGGGTGAATGGGGTGCTGATGAAATCGCTGGTCTGGTAAGTGGCGGAAGCCAGCTTGGATACACTCCGTCAGGAATGACCAATGGATTTGAACTGTCAACTTTGTTTCCTGATTATTCTATGTCCGGGTTACCTGAGTGGACAGGATATATTCTTTCGGCTATTGTAGGCGTGGCACTTCTGGTGATCATTTTTAAGATTATTTCTTCAATGATGAAAGAGAAAGTTGATTTTAAAAAGAAGGCTGCATAACAGATGAATGATCATAAAAAAGAAGAAACTATGCTTCCAGACTGGATGTGTTCCGGAGAAACTTATGTTCCATCTAAAGATAAAGAAGCATTTTTAACAAAAAGTACGAAATCAGTTTTATCTGTGCTTGCAAAAATGCGGTTTTATGAAGGGAAGGATGGCAAATTTTCTGCCACTCCTTCTCTGAAACTGTTTTATACACTTCTATATATTGTTCTTACTGCATGTTCGGGAAATTATCTGTTTACTCTGATTATGTGTGCAGCAGTGACAGCCAGACTGGCGTTTTTTTCGGCAAAAGCTATCCGTCAGATCCTGAGAGGAACAGCAGGTGCGGTTCTGTTTTCTATATTGATCCTTCTCCCATCTGTATTTATGGGAACTCCTCAGACTTTAATGAATATTACTTCAAGAGTATATGTATCTGTAACTCTGGTTGGTATTTTATCATCAGGGACATCCTGGAATAAACTGACAGGGAGTATGAGAACTTTTCGGCTGCCATCCATATTTATTTTTACGCTGGATATTACTTTGAAATATATTTCGATGCTTGGAGAGATATGTGCAGCTATTCTTACGTCTGTCCGGTTAAGGTCAGTGGGAAAGAATCCTCAGAAAGCAAAAGCTTTGTCAGGTGTGCTGGGAATCTCATTTCTGAAATCTGGTGAAATGGCAGAAGAAATGCATGCAGCAATGTGTTGTCGTGGATTTACAGGAGAGTATAAGAAAAAACAGAAATACACGTTATGTGCAGCGGATATTTTCAGCACTTTTATTATGGCTGGATGTATTGTATTGTTCTGGTATCTGAACAGAAAGATATGATAATTGACAGGAAAAGACAGAAGAGGGCAGTTATGATCAGACTTGAGAATGTATGTTTTGCGTACGAAAAAGAAATTGCACTGAGATATGTGGATCTTTGCATAAACAGAGGGGATTCTATAGTTATTCAGGGACCTAACGGATGTGGAAAATCAACACTGATTAAACTATTGAATGGAATTATTTTTCCATCGGAAGGAAAATATTTTTATCAGGGACATGAAATTAATGAAAAGACATTAAAAAACAGCCAGTTTGCAAAATGGTTTCATCAGCAGATGGGATATGTGTTTCAGAATGCAGATACCCAGCTTTTCTGTGGAAGTGTGGAAGAGGAAATTGCATTTGGCCCGGTCCAGATGGGGCTTTCGGAAGCGGAGATTAAAAAAAGAACAGAAGACTGCCTGCACTTATTTGGATTGGAAAAACTAAGAGATAGACCACCCTATCATCTGAGTGGAGGGGAGAAAAGAAAGGTTTCACTGGCATGTATTCTTTCGTTGAATCCTGAGGTCCTGATTTTGGATGAACCTCTTGCAGGACTTGATGAAAAAACACAGGATATGCTGGTGGATTTTCTGCAGAGTTTTCATAAAGCAGGAAAAACGTTGATTACGATTACACATAACAGACAACTGGCTGAAACTATCGGTACCAGATTTGCCTGTATGAATGAAGAACATGAACTGAAGATACTATCATAATATTGATAATTATCTTTTCGTTAAAAAAAGTACTTCCTGCGGACGAAGTACTTTTTTTAATGAGTTTTTAGATGCGCATTGCGCGGAGGTCTGTGCACCTTTATTTGTTGTTTGACACAAATCTTTGTGCGGATACATGGATCATTAAGTATCTCGCTGACTGATATTTAATGATCTCTGCATTGATTATATTTTAACAAAATTATGGGAAAGAACAAGCCTCCCAGAGGGATTTCAAACCATGAAAAAAGTAGTATGAACTATGCAATATATGAATAGGTAAATATCCCCCAGGGGTGTTTGACAATTGTTTACGATCTGAATTTTACTTAGTTACTGTAGCCAGAAGTGCTTTAATATCTTCCATATCATCAGCAAAATAAATTCCCTGCTGACGATTTTCTGAGGACAGCCCCATCTTGATCATATGGTCAAGAAGCTGTTTCAGGCTGTCATAATATCCATTCAGATTATACAGAATACAGGGGGCATTAAGGTGTTTTAAGGAAACCATGGACATAACTTCTGCGATTTCCTCCAGAGTACCTGTGCCTCCCGGAAATGCAATAAATGCATCACCTAGTTCAATCATTTTTGCTTTTCTTTCAGCCATATCTTTTGTGACGATCAGTTCTGTGATCTCATCATACTGCAGTTCAGAATCTATAAAAAACTGTGGTTCCACGCCTGTTACTTTTCCTCCGGCATTCAGCACACTTTCTGCTATCTGTCCCATAAGACCGGACTTCGATCCGCCATATATCAGAGAATTTCTACTTTTTCCAATCCATGTTCCTAATTCCCGGACAGCATCTCCAAGTGCCGGATCATTCCCCTCCAAAGCTCCAAGATAAACGGTAATATTCATTGTAATTTCCTTTCTTTTGTCATGTACAGGTAATATCTGTACATGGCAATTGTTTTATATAACTGCCTCAAATAGCATTACCATCAGCGGCATTGTAATAATTGAGAACAGTGTAGTCATGACATTGATGGCACTGGCATAACGTGAATCATTTCCGTATACCTGGCACATCTGGGTTATTGTGGAAGCAGACGGTGTGATGATCGCCAGAAAGACAATAAGCATGATTTTATTTCCGTCTGCAGAGAACATAGCCAGATGGCTGATCTTAATCATTACAAGTGCAAGCAAAGGCACTGCAATCAGACGAAGAAATGATACAAAATATACTCTTTTGTCAGCAAAAATCTGTTTCAGATTCATTCCTGCAAACAGCATACCGGTTACGATCATACTGGCCGGTCCTATCATGCTGCCCACTGAGCCAAGAGTATTATTGATGATCTCCGGCAAATGGATTCTTGCGAAAAAAAGTACAACACCGATAAAAATAGAAATCATGTTAATATTTAACACAATCTTTTTCCAGTCGTAGGAAGATTCCCGGCTGATAATCTTTTTGCAGTGTGTCCACAGAAAGATAAGCTGCACACTCATAAAAACACATCCATATAAAACCCAGTCCTGTCCAAGAATAAAGGTCACAATGGGTACGATCAAATTTCCTGAATTAGAATAATAAACAGAAGCAATTTCCACTTCATTCAGATGCAAAAGCTTTCCGGCTATGGAGATAATGATCAGGAGAAGAACCTGGGTCATGACAGATGCAGCCAGAGCAAGCAGCAATCCCTTTACAGTATCCATCGTGTAATCTACCTGAAAAGCATTGATGATTACACAGGGAATGATTAGATAGAGAATGATTTTGGATAAAACCTTGCTGTCTTCATCTTTTACAAGCCCAACTTTCACGATCAAATATCCCATGAAGATCATAAGAAACAATTGAATGATCTGTTCCATGAGCAGTATGCTGATATTCATAAACTTATCCACCTCGTATTCTTAAAAATGTCCGTCATCGGAAATATTGTATTTACCCGATTTCTGATGTCGGAACTCATTATAGAACTTTCCCGGTTGCGGTTCAATAGTAATGTGCGAACAGAAACAGTTGCTGACAATATTTTACAGGAAGCAAACCACAGATTTGAGAAAGTGTTTCAGATTATATTATCAGACAGTTTTTCAGCGGAAATCTTATAGAACAGCATTCATAGTATATGTCAGGCTTATTGTTTATCAATAACGGCATCCGGAGAATTAAAGGATTACGAAGCAGATCTTAGCTGATTCTTTCTGGACATTCTGATAGTATTATGTCATACTTAAATATGCAGAGGATTGCGGGAGCTGCTTTGCAGCGGAGCAATTCGTGGATAACATCATATGTATTAATTAAAATGAACAGGAGACATCAGTACAATGTTAGATGAAAGGATATATGAGAGTTATATAGGAATCCTGAAGGAAGAAATGGTTCCTGCAATGGGGTGTACAGAACCGATCGCACTGGCATATGGAGCAGCCAGAGCACGAGAAGTTTTGGGAAAAGAACCGGAACATATCACCGCAAAATGCAGTGGAAACATTATAAAAAATGTCCGTTGTGTTATCATTCCAAACTCCGGCGGATTGACTGGAATTGAAGCAGGTGTAGTTCTCGGTGCAGTAGCCGGAAACGCATCCCTGAACATGGAAGTTCTTTCGAATGTAAATGAATTTGAAAGAAAGAGATGTCGTGAACTTTTGGATAAAAAGATATGCAAAGTAGAACTTCTGGACTCCCCGGTAGTCCTGCACTTTATC
The DNA here is from genome assembly GCF_025148125.1 of Blautia wexlerae DSM 19850. Taxonomy (NCBI): domain Bacteria; kingdom Bacillati; phylum Bacillota; class Clostridia; order Lachnospirales; family Lachnospiraceae; genus Blautia; species Blautia wexlerae. The sequence continues at coordinate 3,450,390 of NZ_CP102267.1, read as the reverse complement.
ATAGAAATGCAGGCAGGGGATGACACAGTAAGTCTGGAGATCAAATACGATCATATAAATGTAACAAAGATCGTAAAGAACCAGGAAGTCCTGCTGGATTCAGATCATAAATCCGGTGAAACTCCGGCTGCAGCAGACAGAACTCTACTCAATCTGGAAGACATTAAAACATTTGCAGATACTGTAGAAATTGATGATGTCAAAGAAATTATAGAAAATCAGATCCGCAGCAATATGGCAATCGCTCATGAAGGAATGACTGGTAAATACGGTCTTGGAATCGGCCGGATAATACGCGAAACCTATTCCAATGATATGCTTACCAAAATGCGCAGCCTCACAGCCGCAGCTTCCGAAGCCAGAATGGGCGGATGCGATATGCCGGTAGTCATCAACTCAGGCAGTGGAAACCAGGGGATTGCCTGTTCCGTACCACTGATCGTGTATGCCAGAGAAATGGAACTTCCGGACTATGTACTTTACCGCGCACTGGTATTTTCTAATCTCTTAACTGTATACCAGAAACAGTATATCGGTAAACTTTCCGCATTTTGCGGTGCGGTATCCGCATCCTGTGCAGCCGGTGCGGGGATTACCTACATGGGAGGTGGCGAACTTTCAGTGATCAAGAAGACCATAGAGAATACTCTTGCCAATATTCCGGGAATCATCTGTGATGGAGCGAAAATATCCTGTGCAGCGAAAATCGCCGCCAGCCTTGATGCTGCATTCCTGGCACATCACCTTGCTATGAACGGTCAGTCCTATGCGCCATATACCGGAATACTCAAGGAAGAAGCCGGCGAAACCATCAGCTGTGTAGGACAGATCGGCAAAGAAGGAATGAAAGAAACAGACAAAGAAATTCTGCGGATTATGTTAGAGCGTGTTTGATTTTATGACAAAGTAAAAAAGAACGGTATATTCTCCTGCTGAAAAAAAGACATAATTGCACTGGTTTTGTGATAAGACAAGAAAAAATAATGACTATAAATTTCAATTCGTCTATTATGTTCATCTGAAAATAGGAATATAAATGACCTGAAACGAAAAAAGTATAATTACGGTCATCTTAAGAAACCGATGAAAATGACCTGAAACGAAAAAAGTACAATTACAGTCATGTATAGAAGAGAATATGAATGACTTAAAACAAGAAAAGCAGAATTACGGTCATCTTAAAATGAAATTATGAATGACTTGGAATAAAGAAAGTGAAGAATAGAGTCAATATAAAGAGATTTTTTGTTTGACTGAATTTGCTGAAAATAAAATTTAAGTCAAGGAACTTGAGAAAGTAAAAAATTTTTACGAGGTAAGCAGATAGATATGACTATATATGAGTATGGAAATCCAGATGCGGATACTGTTTTGATTCAGTTGACTGGTGATCATGAATTATCTGTTCTTAAGAATGAGGTTGAAGAAATCCGAAAACGGACTTCAACAGATTTCAGACTCATTGCTGCAAAAGTTGATGACTGGAATTATGAGTTGTCTCCATGGAAAGCACCAGCGGTGTTCGGAAATGAAGACTTTGGTGATGGTGCTGTCAGGACACTGGAGCAGATTCTGACATTATGCACAGACAAAAGCAGGACATATTATATCGGGGGATATTCTCTTGCGGGGCTGTTCTCGTTATGGGCAGCATATCAGACAGATGTATTTTCCGGCATTGCAGCTGCTTCACCGTCTGTCTGGTTTCCGGGATTTATTGAGTATATGAAGGAACATGAAATTAAAAGTGAGACAGTTTATCTAAGTCTTGGTGACAGAGAAGAAAAAACGAGAAATTCGGTGATGTCACAGGTTGGAAACTGTATCCGGATGGGATATGAGTGGCTTATAGAGCATGAGATAAATTGTAATCTGGAATGGAATCAGGGTAATCATTTTAGAGAACCGGATATAAGAATTGCGAAAGCATTTGCCTGGGTAATGGAGGGGAAATAATATGTGGATATTATTTGCATTTGGTTCTGCTCTGTTTGCAGGCTTGACAGCCATACTGGCAAAATGCGGAATCAGAAATACAGATTCTAATGTTGCGACGGCATTAAGAACCGGTGTAGTGTTAGTCTTTTCATGGCTTATGTTATTCATGGTCGGGGCACAAAGTGAAATCAGAGATATTTCGGCAAAAGTCCTGATTTTTTTGATTTTGTCAGGACTGTCAACGGGGATATCCTGGCTATGCTATTTCAAAGCACTGCAGATTGGAGATATCAATAAAGTAACACCAATTGATAAATCGAGTACAGTGATAACGATGCTGCTGGCTTTTATTTTTCTCAGGGAAGAAATAACGTGGCTGAAATTTGTTTCAATGATTCTTATCGGTATCGGTACTTATCTGATGATACAGAAAAAGGAAACAAAGGAAAAGGCAGAAGATAAGAAGTGGCTGCTTTATGCAGTCGGTTCCGCTGTTTTTGCCAGTCTTACCTCTATTTTGGGAAAGATTGGAATTCAGGATGTCAATTCAAATCTTGGAACTGCGATCAGGACTGCTGTTGTATTGGTGATGGCGTGGATTGTAGTATTTGTGACCGGAAAGCAGAATACGGTTAATAACATTGACAGAAAAAGCTGGCTGTTCCTTATTCTTTCCGGATTTGCAACAGGCGGTTCCTGGCTATGTTATTACAGAGCACTTCAGACAGGTCCGGCCAGTGTGGTAGTTCCGATTGATAAACTGAGTATCCTTGTGACCATTGCATTCTCATATATTGTATTCCATGAAAAACTGTCATTGAAATCAGGGACAGGACTGCTTCTTATTGTTGTTGGAACGTTAGCTTTGCTGATATAACTATTATAAAAAAGAAAGACTATCTGGAAAAGTATAATTGCGGAAACTGGCTTTTTCAGGTAGCAGAGGGATATTCAGATGGTATTTCAGATGCCAATGGAATCCTTTGACCCACGTTGTACGCTCGGGGACGGAATCGGAGAAAGCCTGAGAAATATGGGGATAAGCCGTACCGAAACCCGTAGAAAAGTGGAAGAACTTCTGGAAAGATGCGGCCTGGAAAAAGAATACGCAGACCGTTATCCCCAAATTGTATATTTATCCTGTGTCTGAAGTATATCAGACAGGACAGCAGATAGAGCAGAAATGTCTGAAGCGATTTTATTCGTGAAAGACATTTCTGCTTTTTGATTTCTTACTCAAAATGCCGTAAAATTTTGTGTTTCTAAAAATAAAGAAAGTGTCAAAAAGCACTAACAATTATTCAGAAATCTGTGATACAATGGAAAGTACGAAATATAGAAAATATCTGATATTATCCGTTTGACTGTTGGATATATCTCAGAATACAGATATATTGGATAAGGGAGAGACTATGAAAATAGAAAAAAAACTATGGATTATTCTGTTTGCATTTGGGATATTCGCCATTTGTTTTTCAGGTTGGATTTTCAGACAGAGTACGGCCAGAGAAAAATTGTTCTGGGATAATACGATCCGGTGCGAAACAAAAGAACTGAAAGAGGGAGAAATCAAAGCAGAGAATATTGCCCTGCCCAAAGACTTCGATGTTCCCAAATCTATCTTATTTAAAACCACCCACACCATTGCAGAAGTTTGGCTGGATGGAGAAAAAATATATGAATATGGAAATGAAGCGGATGCTCCGGGTTTTATGAAGACACCAGGAAGCTGCTGGCATATTGTGGATATTCCCGGAGACAGTTCAGGTAAAAACCTGGAGGTCAGAATTATTCCGGTATATGAGGGCTATTATGGAAATGAAGTCAGCCTTGTATGCGGAACACGAGGCGATTGTATTCTGAAAATCTTAACGGACAGTCTTGGAATTCCGGTGATCAGCTGTGGAATCCTGTTTGCCGCTGTTATCTGCATACTTCTCTATTGTGGCGCAGCGCGAAGAAAAAGAAGCGACAAGACAGAAGCGAAAATTGAGATTTTTTTAAATCTTGGATTTTTTTCATTGCTGGTCGCAGTATGGACACTGGTACAATGTGGTTTTCTGCAGTTTTTGATCCCGGATGGAAGAACCTTATATTTTGTGGAGTATTTTTCACTCTTTCTTTTTCCGGTGCCATTTAATTTCCTGTTATATGATATCTGCAAAAGCAGGTACCACAAAGGTGCATTGATTTTTTCCATCCTCTATCTTACAAATATGGCAGTCGATGTTTTGCTTCAGTGTACAGGAATTATTGATATGTCCCGGTTACTTTCTGTAATTCATGTTATTATGGTTGCAAATGTGGTTTACACAGTTGTGATCATTCTTTACGAAGCCGGAAAAAAAGAAAATGATGTAGCCCAAAAATTCCGGTATCCTATGTGCGTGGTCATGGGATTTGGAATGGCGGAAATGATTTTTTATTATTTAAGAAGATTTGAACAGATATCCATTTTGCTTTCCATGGGAACTATGCTGTTTATTATTATGCTGATCTGGATACAGGTTTCTCAATATTACGATCAATATATCCAGAAGCAAAAGGTGATTTATCTGCAGAAAATAGCCAATATGGATATGCTCACAGAGGCCATGAACCGAAATGCTTACGAGGATATGGTGAAATATCTGGATGAAGGTGAAATTAAACTGAGTACCACAGGTGTGGTGGTTTTTGATCTGGATGATCTGAAAGTGATAAATGATAATTTTGGACATGAAAAGGGAGATGAGGCGCTGAAGCTGTGTTATCAGTGTATCAGTCAGGCATTTCAGAATGTGAAGAACTGTTTCAGAATCGGTGGTGATGAGTTTGCGTATGTATATCACAGTGACGAGAAAGATATGATTCCGGAACGGCTGAAGACCCTGGAGCTGCTTCTGAAAAAAACAGCGAAAACACACAAGCTGGATTATCCGCTTAGTATATCAGCAGGATACGCTTATTATCAGCCTGATATAGATTTTGATTTTAAAGATATTGTAAGGCGAAGCGATACCATGCTGTACCGTCAGAAGCGCAGGAAGAAGATTGCGCGGTCAACTGATCCGGGTCACTTGCTTTCCCGTATGGAAAAGCATTCCACAGAGGAAATTACAGATGAAGTGATCCTGCAGGAGAAGAAATATCAGAGCATGCCCTTGGATGAGCTTTGCAGCGTGATCGATCTTCTGAGTCCGACCACAGATAATTACCCGTATGTGGTTGATTTCCGGACAGATTTTTATTACATAGCAAACCAGGCTCTTGACCGTTTCTGTATTCCGAAAAATAGTTTTCATAATGTGATTTCAAACCATAAAGAATTTGTATATGAACCTGATTATGAAAAAATGAAGGAGGAATTTGATAATCTTCTTAAAACAGACCGCTGTACACATAGCATGGAATATCGATGGCTGGATCTGAAAAAAGTGCCGGTCTGGATTCATTGCAAAGGATATCTGGTGCGGGATGATAATATGAAACCTCTTTATATGATTGGTTGTATCAATGAGATTGGAGAAAGACAGAAGGCAGATAATGTAAGCGGGTTATTAGGAGAGACAGGATTCCGGGAGTATATGGACCAACAGGACACTCCTCTGGAAACAGGATATCTGCTTCGGATTGGAATTGATCATTTTAAGGAAATAAATGATAACTTCGGACAGGAGTACGGTGACTTTGTGCTTAGGAAAACGGCTGATTGTATTTCCGGATGCCTGTCAGAAGGACAGAAAGTGTACAAGCTTGTGGCAGATGAATTTCTGATTCTGGATGTTTCTTCTGACCAGGTGAGGGATGCAGATAAACTTTATGATAAAGTGAGAGCTGCAACAGACAGATTTATTGAATCTAACGAGTTTAAGGTCATGTATACGGTTTCAGGAGGAATTGTGTCATTTGCGGCATTAGAGGGAAATCAGTATTCAGAAGCCCTGAAGCTGACGGATTTTGCTTTGAATGAGGCAAAGACGCTGGGAAGAAACCGCTGTTATATATTTGACGGAGAAACTTACAGGAAATTTCTTCGGAAGAGGGAGATTACCCAGGAACTGCGGGAGGCTGTGCTCAATGGCTGCCAGGGTTTTACGGCTTTTTATCAGCCTGTATTTGACGAAGATAAAAAAGTACCTTATGGAGCAGAAGCTTTAATGCGTTTTACTTCTGAAAAACTCGGGATGATTTCACCGGCAGAGTTTATTCCGATTCTGGAAGAAACCGGTCTTATTATTCCGGCTGGCCGCTGGATGATGAGAGAAGCTATGGGAAAATGCAGCGAGATCCGGAAAGTACTTCCAGGTTTTAGAGTGAGTATTAATATTTCCCAGGTTCAGGCATCCAAGTCCGATGTGATCCAGGATATCAGTGCAGAAACGAAAAGAGCAGGACTGCCGCTGGAAGCGTTGATCGTGGAATTGACAGAGAGTGACCTTCTGGAACAAAATATCAATGAGAAGCATTTTCTCACAGAACTGAGGCGGATGGGAATCAGTCTTGCATTGGATGACTTTGGAACCGGATATTCGAACTTCCATTATCTCAACGAGCTGAAACCGGAGATCATTAAGATTGACCGCTCTTTCACTGTGAAAGCAGTTGCAGATGAACAGGAATATTATCTGCTGAATCAGTTCTGCACCATGATCCATAATCTGGATATGAGGATTTGCATTGAAGGCGTGGAAAATGAGCAGGAATGGGCCATGATCCGAAAACTGTACCCGGAATTCACACAGGGATATTTCTGGGGGAAGCCTTGTGAGTATGAAGAATTTATGAGAAAATTTACAGAAAGCAGATTATGAGAAAGCTGGCGTGAATATTTCGGGCTACACTGAGGCTTTTTCATTTGTACAACAGGACTCGCAGACAAGCAAGTGGTGTAGTTATTTCAAACACATTCTGACAGGTAAGAAGAGGAGAAAATCAGATGAAGAAAAAATTTTTCAGGTTGTCAGCAGCAGGATTGCTTTTTTTTTCAGGGATTATGGAGATTGGCTGGCGTTTTTTTAACATGGTGGTCTGCTGCAAAAGAGGGGGAAGGAAAAAGGAAAGAAAGAAATGGTTTGAATTATCCCATATACGGGATAATCATCCCAGAAACGGATACGCAAAGGAATATGAGGAGAGCAGGGCATGGTGTGAGGCTCAGAAGATGCAGGACTGTTATATCCAAAGCGTGGATGGATTAAAACTCCACGGATTCTATCTGCCGGCAGAGCATGCAAAGCGGTTTGTTATCTTAAGCCATGGTTACAGGGGCAGCAGATTTGGTTCCCTGTCATTTATGGCAAAATATCTCCATGAGCATCAATGTAATCTTCTGTTTATGGAACAGCGATGTTGTGGAGAAAGTGAAGGAAAATATATTACCTTTGGAGCAAAGGAAAAATGGGATGTGCAGCGTTGGGCAATTTATGTGTCCGAGAGAAATGAGGAGAAGCTTCCAATCTATCTGTATGGACAGTCTATGGGAGCAGCCGCTGTACTGATGGCATCCGGATACAGGCTTCCGTCAGAGGTGAAAGGGCTGATCGCAGACTGTGGTTTTCAGTCTATGGAAAGACAGATGCGGGATATGGCTGACAACTGGTTTCATTTGCATTATATTCCTTTGCTTTTGAAGGAAATGAACTGTCTGTGCCATTTTGTGGCAGGATTTCGTATGAAAGATGCAGATACCACAGAAGCTATGAAAAGGAATACAAGACCTGTCCTTTTCTTTCATGGAGAGAAGGATACTTATGTGTACCCGAACAATTCATTCCAGAACTATATGCTGTGCAAAGCACCAAAGGAACTGGTCATTGTACAGGGAGCAAGGCATCTGTGCAGTGCCTATGCAGATCCGGAACTGTATCAGCGTACAGTGATGGAGTTTTTTGAGAAATATGATGGCAGTAATTCTGAAAAATAATGTGACTGTTTTCGACCGCCAAAGGCGATTACGAATGACAACAATCTCTGACCGGGACTTATCAGATGCGTTTTGTTAAATGCATGATAAGTCTCGGTCAATTTTATGTAAAGTGTTCATTAAGTGCGGAGGGTACTGGTATTTGGGAAAAATCTGTGCTATTTTTTGTCACGTAATTAAAAAAGTAATGTTGTAGCTGCCAGTACATTATTTTTAAAATAATTGTGGGCTACTGAACAAGTATGTAATGTTTTTGTACCCGGGAAAAGAGAAAAAACGGGTGATGGAGGTTAAATAAAGTATGACAAACTACTATCCTTTAACAGCAGCACAGAAAATGCACCATAACTGGATCATGGATTACGGTACACAGCAGGTATCCGGTGTCAGTGTTGTGGCGTCTGTACAGGCTGAACTGGATTTTGGATTATTAAAAAAATGTATTCAGATGGAGACAGAACGTTCCGGATGCACCAGAATCCGTTTTACGAAGCCTGATAAAGACGGAAATGTACAGCAATACCTTGTAAAACAGGATCCAAGAGATATCGGATTCAAGGATCTGTCAGGAATGGGAAGCCTTGCAAAAGCAGACGAGCTGATGCAGCAGTGGGCATACGAAACCTTTGACGGTGATGACATTCCCATGTGCGAGTTTACTATGCTGAAGCTGCCGGAAGGATATAATGGTTTCTTTGTACATATGGATCACAGACTGATCGATTCCTGTGGTCTGGTAGTAATGATCGGTGATCTGTTTCAGTTATATACCTATTATAAATATGGAACAGCCTATCCGCAGGAACTGGCAGACTTTGAGACAGTACTGAAAAAAGACCTTGCAAAAGCAGGCAACGAGAAACGTTTTGCAAAAGATAAGAAATTCTGGGATGATCAGCTGGATGCACTGGGCGAACCTCTGTACTCTGATATTCAGGGCCCGTCCGTACTGGAGGAAGCAAGAAAACGTCATGGAAATCCAAAACTTCGTTCTTCTGACATTGAGATGAAGGATCTGTTTGTGGCAGTTAAGGATTATTATCTGGAGCCGGGACCAACTAAAAATCTGATCGATTTCTGTATGAACCATCAGCTGTCTATGACAAACCTTCTTCTGCTTGGCATCCGTACCTATCTGTCAAAGGTAAATAACGGACAGGAAGATATCACTATCCAGAATTTTATATCCAGACGTTCTACTCATGATGAATGGACTTCAGGAGGAAGCAGAACTATCATGTTCCCATGCAGAACAGTGATCGCACCGGAGACAGATTTCCTTTCTGCTGCTTATGAGATTCAGAATATGCAGAATCGTATCTACATGCACAGCAATTACGATCCGGCATTTATTATGGATGAGATGAGAAAGAGATACAATACACCGGAGCATACAGGATATGAGAGCTGTTATCTGACTTACCAGCCAATGACTGTGAAGGTAGAGAATGAAATGCTTGGAACTATCCGTCAGCATGCAAAATGGTTTGCAAACGGTGCAGCTACCAAGAAGATGTATCTGACTGTATCCCATACAGAAGATGGAGGTATGAACTTCTCCTATCATTACCAGACTGCTCATCTGGAGGAACATGATATGGAACTGCTCTATTATTATATGATGCGTATTCTTTTCAAGGGAATCGCAGAGCCGGATATGAGCATCGGCGAAATTATGGAACTGGTTTAACTAAATCAATATCAGGAGGAAATGCAATGAATCAGGAAATGGAATTTAAAAATATTGTAGCACAGTATAGCAAGGTAGCACCGGAAGAAATGAATAATGAAATGAGATTCCGCGAGGATCTGGGTTTCAGTTCTCTGGATTTTATGTCCTTTTTAGGTGAGCTTGAGGATACCTTTGATCTTGAACTTGACGAGAGCGAAGTGCTGAAGATCACAACTCTTGGCGAAGCCTTAAATCTGCTGGAAGAACTTCAGTAATTTTTTTCGAAGCAAAACTTATAAAGATGTCAGGGTCAAGGATATTTTGTACCTGACAGGATATCCATAACTTGAACAGTTCAGAAAATAATGGGGGACAGATATGCTGATCAGAAATATATTAGAAGAAAGTGTACGTAAATTTGATGAAGTAAAAGCAGTAAAATGGCTCAAGAAAAAGGAAATTATGGAAAGAAGCTATGGCGAACTGATGGAAAATGTAGTTTCCACCAGAAAAGGTCTTCTTGCAGAAGGCTTTGAGGGCAAACACATTGCACTGATCGGAACCAGTTCTGTAGAGTGGATGGAAAGTTATCTGGGAATCATCACCGGATGTACCACTGCAGTACCGCTGGATGCCGCACTTCCCTGTGAGGATCTGATCGATCTGCTTAACCGTTCCGATTCCGTAGCTCTTTTCTTAAGTCCGAAGCTTAAACCATATCTGGATGCATTTCTTGAAAACTGCCCGAAACTTCAGAAGGTGTGGATGCTTCAGGAAGAGGTAGAAGATGCACCGGCAAAGGTATATGGTATTGGTGAACTTCGAAATGCAGGAAAGAGTGCATCATCAGATTCTGTCTGCCCGGATGCAGAGGATATTGCGACCATCATTTTCACTTCCGGAACAACAGGAAAGAGCAAGGGTGTTATGCTGACACAGAATAATCTGGCTTCCAATGTTGAGGCAGTAAAGATTACGGCAGAACCGGGAACTGCCGTGCTCAGTGTGCTTCCGATCCATCACGCATTCTGTCTGGTTATGGACTGGCTGAAGGGATTTTCACTGGGTGCAACTCTTTGTATCAATGATTCCCTGCTCCATATGGTAAGGAATATGAGTATTTTCAAACCGGAGATTATGCTTATGGTTCCAATGATGATCGAAACTATTTATAAGAGACTGGCTGCCGCTGATCCGTCAATTCCGAAGGCAGTTCTGGCAGAAAAGGTATTCGGTGGAAAATTGCGTATTATCTTTACAGGCGGTGCACATCTGGATCCATATTATATTGACCGTTTTGCAGAATATGGCGTCGAAGTACTGGAAGGCTATGGAATGTCAGAATGTTCCCCTGTTATCAGCAACAATACACCGGAAAATCATAAAAAGGGTTCTATTGGAAAACCACTTGAAAATGCAGAAATCAGATTCGAAAACGGTGAGATTCTGGTAAAGGGAAGCAGTGTTATGAAGGGATATTATCAGATGCCTGATGAGACAGCAGAGACTTTAAAGGATGGCTGGCTGCATACCGGTGACAAGGGATATATGGATGAAGACGGTTATCTGTTTATCAATGGACGTGTGAAGAACCTGATCATCCTGTCCAACGGTGAAAATGTATCTCCGGAGGAGATTGAGAATAAGCTGGCTCTGAATCCGCTGATAGGAGAAGTGATCGTCACAGGTGAGGACAATGGATTGACCGCCCGCATCTATCCGGAGCAGGCTGTTGTGGAAGCGAAAGCATTGGATGCAGAGGCAATTCAGGCACAGCTTCAGGCATTTCTGGATGAATATAACAGAAATCAGCCCACCTATCGCCGCATTACAGGATTGGTTGTCCGCAAAAATCCGTTTATCCGCAACACAACAAAAAAGATCAGGAGACAGGATGTCCTGATTGATGAGCCTCTGGAATAAGACAGAGGCTTAAGATAAAAGTGGAAGCATACCGGATAAAAAAACCTCAGACAGAATATCAGCGATCACTTCCGGTGCCAGATTAAAATTATCCCGGCTCCATTTGTGGAGAACGCCGATGGTACTGCCGATGGCGCAGGTGATCACATAGGAAACTTCTTCCTTTGTATGCCTGTCAGGCCTGGAATTAGATGTAGTTTCTGTAACATAATGATGGAGCATAGTCAGCATTTTTTCAAACAGATCATTGCCATGAGGCGTGCTCAAAAGACCGGACAGAAAAGGATTTTCCATGGTGTACCGGCACAGAGTCAGAAAATAGGAACTGCAGATATCCCGGTCATTTTTTGGCTGGAAATTTTCCATCATGGAAAAAACATCATGAATAGTTTTATCCTCAACTGCAGAGATCAGTGAAGGGATGTCCTGATAGTGATTATAAAAGGTACTTCTGGCAATACCAGCTGTTTTAGTGATGTCGGATACAGTAATCCTGTCAGGTTTCTTTTCTTTTAACAATTTGAAAAAAGCACCTAAAATGGCCTCGTCAGCCACAGAATATCTTTCATCGGGAATTACATTTTGCATAGTTGTTTCCCCCGGGAGTCTGTAAGTAATACATAAAGTATATCACAAATCTGACGATACAGCAGGTGCTTTTTCTTTTTTTTGAGAAATTTACGTTACTGTTCACTCCGTTCACAGTAACGTAGCCAAAATTCATTCCAGATTGCCTGCGGCAATGGAATTTTGGCTTGTATGTCTCGGGATAGTGGTGTGTGAACAGTAACAACAAATTTTCAATAATATATAAAGAATAGGTAAAGGCTTGATTTATGAAAGAGTAAATGATAGAATGATATTGGATAAAATATTGTCTAATTTTAATGAAATGGCGGAATTTTGGATAAAATAATATCCATAAAACAATAAAAAGCAAGGAGGGAAAATGGAGCAGTTTGTATGGGAAACAGCAGAGGAACTGGATCAGAAGCTTGCACAAAGGGTGCGTAATATCAGAAAACGACGCTCTATTTCTCAGGAAAAATTATCTTCCATGAGCGGAGTAAGCTATGGTTCAATTAAGAGATTCGAAACTACCGGACAGATATCATTGATATCACTGACAAAGATTGCCATGGCTTTGGATATTGCAGATGAGCTTAGAAATATTTTTACGCATGTTCCATATAAAGATATTCAGGAGGTCATAAATGAGGGAAGGTAATGCATTACAGGTATTTTATGATGAAAAACTTGTAGGAACACTGGCTATGACAGCTGACCATAAAGCTGCGTTTCAATATAGTGAAGAATGGATTGAAAATGGTTTTCCGATCAGTCCGTTTTCACTTCCCCTTAAAAAGCAGGTTTTTGTACCGACAAAAGATTATTTTGACGGATTATTTGGAGTATTTGCAGATAGTTTGCCGGATAATTGGGGGAGATTGTTGTTGGATCGTCTGCTACGTGCACATAAGCAGAATCCAGACAAATTAACAGTGCTGGATCGGCTGGCAATTGTTGGAAAGTCAGGTATGGGAGCACTTACCTATTATCCAGAGAAAAAAATAGATGAACAATATGGAGATGTGGATTTGGATGAACTTGCGGAGCAGTGCCGGAAAATACTAAATACGGAATACTCCGATAGATTGGATGAATTATATCGTCTCGGTGGTACAAGTGGTGGAGCCAGACCCAAAATTATGACTACAGTGAATGGAGAGGAATGGATTATTAAATTTCCTGCACATGTGGATGGAGAAAATGCAGGGAAGATGGAATATGATTATTCATGCTGCGCAAAAAAATGTGGTATTATAATGAGTGAAACCAGACTGTTTCCATCTGAGAACTGTGAGGGGTATTTTGGGATTAAGCGGTTTGATAGGATATCAGATAAAAATGGAACAAAGAGAATTCATATGCTGACAGCTGCTGCGTTGCTGGAGTTGAATTTTGAGCAGCCAAGCCTGGATTATCACAGTCTGATGAAACTGACAAAAATATTAACCAGAGATAATAAGAAAGATATGAGAGAGATGTTTCGCAGGATGTGTTTTAATGTTTTTGCACATAACAGAGATGATCATTCAAAGAATTTCACCTATTTATATAATGATGAAAAAGACAGATGGAGCCTGAGTCCGGCATATGATCTTACTTACAGTAACACATACTATGGAGAGCATACTACAACAGTTGACGGAAATGGACGTAATCCAGGCAGAAAAGAACTCCTGACTGTGGGAATTGCGGCAGGAATGAAAAAAGAGGTATGTATAGAAAGTATGGATATGGTAGAAAAGTGTGTGAAAAATATGCTGGGAAGATATCTTTAAAGAAATCGACATGTGGAATAATTTGTTACTTGGAGGACAAAAAATGACTATTAGAAAAGCAGAAGAAAAAGACATTCTAAGAATAATTGAACTGTTGGGACAGGTATTGCAGATCCATGCAGATATAAGACCTGATATTTTTATTCCCGGTACCACAAAATATACTGTAAGCGAATTGACAGAGCTATTAGGAAAAGAAGAAAAACCCATATATGTAGCAGTGAACGAGGAAGATGTTTGTGTAGGATATGCATTTTGCCAATTACAGGAACAGCCTTTTTCAACTAATATGGTACCGTTTAAGTCTCTTTTTATAGATGATCTATGTGTTGATCAGCAGGCACGAGGACAGCATATCGGCGAGAGTTTGTTTGAATATGTAAAAAATGAAGCAAAGCGAATGGGCTGTTATGAAGTGACACTGAATGTATGGGCAGGAAATACTTCAGCCGAAAAGTTCTATAAAAAAATGGGTATGAAAACAAAAGAAAGGCAGATGGAATATATCCTGGAACATTGATGCGTTGTATAGCATATTTGAGAAGTCTATCTGCGAAATTACAGAGATATCCGATGGATGAATCTGATCAGTCAAACAGTAAATATTAAAAGAAAATGCAAATCAGGCACAAGTTATATTTCGGAAACTTGTGCCTGATTTTTACAGTGTTATTTGGAAATTACAGGTGCTTTTGTCCGATATTTTTAGCATTGATATAATTTATGATCATGTCTGCTGCATCGGAAATATCAAGTTTGCCTGTATCAATAGACAGTTGATACTGGTTGGCGTCTTCCCATTCTTTGCCTGTGCAGAATTTGTGGAAAGATGCTCTTTTCTCATCCACTTCCTTTATCAGCTTTGCAGCTTTTTTCTCATTAATACCGTCCCGTTCCATTACACGTTTGATACGGCAGTCTTTATCTGCGTGAAGAAAAACAGTAGTTGCCTCAGGATCATTTGCATAGATCGCTCCTGAACAGCGTCCGATGATTACGGCAGATTTTTGCTGCGTAAGTTCACGTATAAGTTCAAAAGATTTTTCCATCGGATTGCTTTCTCCGTAGCTTACAGCAATGCTGTAGAGCAGGCTGTTTACTGCCTTTTCCTGGAAAAATTCTTTGTTTTCGTCAAGCTTTCCAAGTTTTTTGGCCTCTTCTTCCAGCTTCTTTCTGTCATAGAGTTCCAGTCCAAGTCTGGAAGCCAGTTCTTTTCCTATTTCATGTCCGCCGCTTCCGCACTGTCTTGCTATTGTAATAATCATATCCCATGCCTCCTGTGCAATGATGTTGCATTTATTTACTGTCAAAGTACTTTTTCGGAATTATTATACTCAAAAAAAATCGAAATGTATATGCCAAAATCTACTATAAATTGCCTTCGCAAATCCTGATATTCTGGTACTTATGGCAAATTGGTCTGACAAATATTTACTTAATAGAAACATTAGACAAATACTTTATATTGAGATATGATGAGAATTGTGGGAGCTGCTTTGCAGCGGAGTATTTGAAGCAGCTACGATCCATTATGCTGTTGCAAAAATATTCGGACCACTTTTGTTTGGAAGAGGATGGTGCGGATATGCCTGTTGGACAGCTATGGTGTTGGACTTTTTACCATATAAAAAGCCTCAGGCTGCAAGAAAAAAGATAGGTTTCATCCGGTATATTACATTTGCATTTTCGTTCTCTTTCGTGGTGCTACTTTTTCTGAATCACGTAGAGAATATGGAGAAAATCATGTTTATAGCTTTTATCGTGGGGAATATTCTGTATTATATTGTGGGGATTATTCTGGCATTCCTATTCAAAGATAACAGAGCGTCCTGTCACGATCTTTCTGAAACCTATGAGCTATTTCTCTGTAGTCAGGGTTAAGTGTGACAAAGAGAAGTGTATTTCATGTGGAAAATGTAAAAAAGTTTGTCCGATGAATGTTGATATAACCGATAACTCCAGAAAACGGAAAAACGGAACAGAATGCATTTTGTGTATGGAATGTGTCAAAACCTGTCCGAGGAAAGCACTTTGAGCCGAATTTCTTGCAGGATGTACTTTGGTGTCAGCTGTTACTGAGAACGAAACGAACAGTAGCGTAAGACCCATGTTAAATATAGTTAAACCTCAGTAAAGTCTATTGAACTTTTTTCTCAATGTTTCTATACTTTCCAATGTAATGAACACCCGATCTGTAATCGTGTGATGAAATATTCATTTCATTTGCAGGAATTCTGATTACATCACCATGTACTCTATTGGGAGTGAACTGATGCAAGGGATTTACGCAAGTATGGGAGTGATCATAAAAGGATGAAAGTAAACAAAGCAGATGAATTCTATAAGATATTAGAGAGAAAATCCATATATCCGGTGTTTCAGCCAATCGTCAATTTACAGACAGGCAGGGGTTCCTGCTTCTGATATTGTATTCGAAATAACAGAGAGATCAGACATAGAAAACTATCAGATATTGCAGCAGATCATGAAACATTATGCAGATCAGGGATATGAGATAGCATTGGATGATGTGGGAGCTGGACATTCAGGCCTAAATCGTGTAGTGAATACCACACCTGACTATCTGAAAGCGGATATAGAACTGGTAAGGGATATTCACAAGTATAAGAAAAAAGAGATCATGATGAAACTCCTGTTGGATTACTGTAATGCAACAGGAGCAATTCTGATCGCAGAAGGGATAGAAACAGTACAGGAGCTGGAATGTCTGCACAGCCTGGGAGTGCATTACGGCCAGGGATTTTTCCTCGGAAAACCAGAACGTGCATTTGGAAATATCAGTGCTGAATCGGAAGAAATATTAGAGCGATTAAATCGGAGAAAGAATATTTTATTTTTGGATATATCAGGCAAATAAGCCATTCATTTTTCTACATTTTTCAACAATAAATCCGAAATTACACCAGTTGATTAATCCCTGAGAGTTGTGTATAATTATAAAAATAAAGTTTTCTAGTACATCGTTTCGTAAATAACTATACCAATCGCGTAGGATGCGGATTCGAGTGTGCTGGTATAAAAACGCAGGCGTAGCGGGCTACGCTGAGGCTTTTAGACCTGTGCAATCGGATTCGCAGACAAGTGAGTGGTATAGTTATTTCGAAAACGATGTACTAGAATTGAGGAGTGGGTTATGGATCGCTTAGCACTTATTTTTGATAAACCAGCAGAAGCCTGGAATGAAGCGCTGCCCCTTGGAAATGGAACCATGGGAGCAATGTCCTATGGAAGATTTCAAAATGAAAGAATAGAATTGAATCTGGATTCGCTTTGGTCTGGAAATGGAAGAAACAAGGAAAATCCCAACAAAAATGTCGACTGGGATCTTTTTAGAAAACACATTTTTGCAGGGGATTACCAGGGAGCAGAGAATTATTGCAAAGAAAATGTGTTAGGAGACTGGACAGAAAGCTATCTGCCTGCAGGAACGCTTTCCATTAATGTGAAAGAACCCATTCAAAATGGAAACAGCTTTTATAGAAGAGAACTGTGCCTGACGAATGCAACTGAAAAAATAGAATTCTGCCAGGATGATTTGATTTATCAAAGAGAATTTTTTGTGAGTATGTCAGAACCAGTGATGGCAATTCATTATCATACTTCTCCAAATTGCAATCTTGAAATGTCAATAACACTGGAAAGTGAAATAAAGCACAAATCTGCTTTTTTTGCAGAAAATGGAATTATATTAGAAGGGCAGGCACCCATTTATGTTGCACCACCTTATTATTCCTGCGAAGTTCCTGTCGTTTATGAAGAGGGGCAGGGAATCCGTTTTGCAATTGGATTATATGTACAAACGAACGGTGGAAATGTATATCAGCAAGCGGATAAGCTTTTTATAAATACTCCAAATGATGTGTATATTTACGTGTCCGGAGTAACTGATTTTAAACAAAAAGAACTCTTTTTTTCAAAAAGAAACTGTATGATGGAAAACATCCAGCACATTCAATATGAAAAGCAAAAAAAGGCGCATATGGATGTATACGCAAATTATTTTGATAGGATGCATCTTGACATTAATTATACACCCGATAATGAACTTGCATTAAAAATGTTTCATTATGCCCGCTATCTGATGATCTGTTCATCTGTACCCGGTTCACAATGTACAAATCTTCAGGGAATCTGGAATCACCATATGCGTGCTCCCTGGAGCAGTAATTATACTGTAAATATTAATACGGAAATGAATTACTGGATAGCAGAAAAAGCAAATTTAAGTGACTGTCATATGCCTTTGCTTGAACTTATAGAACGTACCTCAAAAAAAGGTGAAAAAACAGCTCAGGATGTTTATCATCTGGCTGGCTGGGTAAGCCACCATAATCTGGATATTTGGGGACACTCAAGCCCGGTTGGACAATTTGGACAGGACGAAAATCCCTGTACATATTCCATGTGGCCGATGAGTTCTGGATGGTTATGCTGTCATTTATGGGAACATTACTGCTATACATTGGATGAAGCTTTTTTAAAAAAGAAGGCATTTCCGATTATACAAGGGGCCGTAGAATTTTACCTGGGCTATCTGGTACCTTATAAGGGATATTATGTAACTGCTCCCTCTACTTCACCTGAAAATACATTCCTTGCACCAGATATGACGACACATAGTGTTACGTTTGCGTCAACAATGGATATCAGCATATTGAGAGAACTGTTTGGATTATATTTAAAAGCATGTGAAATTCTGGGAGTAGAAGATTTTACAAATGCAGTCAAAAATGTGCTTCAGAAACTTCCTGCCTATAAAATTGGGAAAGAAGGGCAGCTTCAGGAATGGTTTTATGATTACCCGGAAGCAGATATCAATCACAGACATATTTCTCACCTGTTTGGATTATATCCTGGGAACCAGATTCATAAAGAGAATGAACCTCTTATAGAAGCCTGCAGAACTTCTTTGGAAAGGCGTGGGGATAAGGGAACCGGCTGGTGTATGGCGTGGAAAGCCTGCCTGTGGGCAAAACTTGGAGATGGAAATCATGCCCTGACTTTATTAAAAAATCAGCTTCGCTTAACAAGAGAAGAAGCATGCAGTCTGGTAGGTGGCGGGATATATCCGAATATGCTTTGTGCCCATCCTCCGTTTCAGATTGATGGTAATTTTGGATTTGCTGCTGCTGTGCTGGAAATGCTAGTTCAGTATGAAGAGCAGAAAATTGTTTTTCTTCCGGCATTACCAGATGAATGGAAAGATGGGATGGCAGAAGGCGTGAAAGCGCCTGGTAATATCACACTTAATTTCAAGTGGAAAGAAAAACGGGTTACGGAAATAAATCTGAAATCTCCAATTGATGCGAAACTGGTAATCTTATATAATGGTATGGAAGAAGAAATCGTCCTGAATGCTGGAAGCAGTTATCAGAAGACGCTGATATAAAGAATATATTATGATATATGAAAGGCAGGATATCTTGTGATTATAAGACATCCTGCTGTTTTATATCAGATTACCTGCTTATAGATGAAATCGTTTCCCATATTCAGAAGGTGAAATTCCCATACACTTTTTGAATAATCGACTAAAATAAAGTTGATCGTCAATTCCTACCATAACGGAGATCTCCTTCAGGGAAAAGGTATTCTCCTTTATCAGTGTAGCAGCTTTTCTTATCCGCAGATTGTTTAAGTAACTGGTAATACTTGTTCCTACTTCGGACTTGAAAACACGGCATAAATAGCTAGTGCTGAGATTGACATTTGCCGAAATGGAGGATAATGTGAGACGGTGCATGTAATTATTTTCTATGTATGTAAGGGTTTTGGCAACATCATTTTTATAATGCCCCTCACTATGAAGAAAGTCCTGATATGTGGTCCTGGCCTCTTCATAATTTTTCAGATTTTCTTTATATGGCATATCTGGTGCAAAGGCTTGGTACATGGTAAAACGGTTATACAGCTTTTTTATCAGCTGTTCCACTTTTACTTGACTGCACATTAATTCTTTTTGGGAAAATACTACGAGCGCATTATGGGCACTGAGAACAAGAATGTATGGCTGTAGCACTCCCTGAACAGCATCCAGTATCATATCTCGCAGCAGATTAGCTGATATAGAAAATGCATCATTTGATAAAAATTTTTCAAACGTTACATAGCATACAGCACAGGAATGTTTCATAAATCCAAATTTTTCTGCTCCATATCTTTCAATGAACGAATCGAGAGACTCTTCTCCCTGAAAAAAGGAGAGAAGATGATCGGTTATGGGTTCAGTGATGTCTGTTTTCAGAATGGAATCTTTTCGGTCAGCTGTATTTTGCATTTTTTTTGTGGTTTTGTTCAGACAGGCAAGGAGTGTATCTGGTTGAATTTTGATTTTTAACAGATAGTCCGCAGCACCTAAAAGCAATGCACTTCTTACTGAATCGAAGTCTTCGTAGTTGCTTAGTACCAGTATTTCTCCGGGATATTCTTTTTCCTTCAGAAAACGAATTAGTTCCAGTCCGTCCATTTCAGGCATTTTCAGGTCAGTGATAATGATATCCGGATGATGTTTTTCAATCAGTGGAACAGCCTCAAGACCATTTGATGCTGTTCCACAAATGAAAAAACCATGCTCTTCCCAGGGAAGAATGGAGCGAAGCGCAATTTTTACGATTGGTTCATCGTCAATAATTAATATACTGTACATAAAAGTCCTTTCTGTGGGCAAAAGTGGTTGTGATTTTTAGCTGTTATAATCTTTTGACAGTTCTTGTACATATAGTAAGGGAAGAGTCAGCGTACATGTGGTTCCTTCTCCAGGGTGACTATTGACCTTAAGTCCATATTCCTTTCCAAAATTCAGCTGTATTCGGTCATTTACATTGGTAATTCCAATCTTTTTCCGGTTTGTATGAGGTTCCAGCGCTGCAGGTGTCACTTCAAATCCTTTTCCATTGTCACAGAGTTCTATGATAAGATGATTGTTTTCTTCCCAACAGGTGATTAGAATTTCCATAACGGAGCCGTCATCAGAAGAACCATGCATAACAGAATTTTCTGCAAGGGGCTGCAGGATTAGTTTAGGAACAAGGCAGGAGAGCAGTTCTTCCTCTTCTACGTCAAAAGAGTACTCAAAGCTTCCGGCATACCGGATTCTTAAAATCGCGAAGTAGTTTTCCAGGTTCTCAAGCTCTTCCTGAATGGTTATATACTCGTTTTTATTAGTCAGTGTATTTTGCAAAAGACTGCTGAGGGCCTGGATTCCATCACTTACAATCTGGTCTTTATGCATGGCGGCTACAAAGCGCAGACTGTTTAAAGTGTTGAAAAGAAAATGAGGATTTAACTGATATTGAAGCATCTGTAGCTCCAATTCTCTTTTTTTCTTTTCCTGGCTTTTCTGTTGTTTCATCAGGCTCTCAATGGTATCTGCCATATGATTCATGCTTCCGGAAAGATCGGAAAGTTCGTCTTTGTGGTCATCCTGGATCCGTACGGAAAGATTTCCCTTTGATAATTCCCTGCAAAAATCCAGCATGCTTCTGATGGGGGAGGTAATTCCAGGATACACCATAGCTACAATTCCAATGCAGAGTAGAACAAGGAAGAATGCCACAGCCAGGATTTTCCAAAACATAGTGTTAACTTCAGAATTAATATAATGATATGGCATGGTATATACAAACAGCTGGTTCAGGTTTTTATTGAAAATATAAGTAACCAGCTGTTCTTCGCCATCTTTGTAAATGCTGAAAAAATCTGTTCTGTTTGGAAGTCTTGCTTGAATATTTTTCAGCAGCTTTTTTTCGGTTTTTTGCCCCAGTTGAATACTACGATCCCAGGAAGAAAGGATTGTTCCATCCATATTCAGATACATAATATTGGAAGAGTCAGCCAGACCTACTGGTTCCAGTACTGTTTTGGAAAAAATTTTTTCATCAATGGAAATCAGGGTATAACCAATTACACGACTCTGACTGTATTGTTCATAAATTCTTCTTCCAAGAATCAGGATGTCCCGGTTACGGTAAGTATGTGCGTATGCCCATACATCCTGATTTTCTTCTTCAAGACGACTCAGGATCCTGCTTACATCATCCGAATATAACCCATCATATCCCAAATCATAAAAAATATTCCCATCTGTATCATATACTGTAATGTTTTTTGCCTGTGCAGGATAGATGATTTTACTTCGAATCATATGTTGGATTTCATTGATGGCTTGATTCTTTTCCGTATCTGTCATACCCTTTTTCAGAAGACCGTCCTTGATTTCCTGACTGATGCAGATGGAGCCGCAGAGATACTGATACTTTTCAATCTCACTTACCATATTCAGATTGATCATGGATAAAGTCTGTGAGATGGAAGTGGAAAGTTTTTCCCGAAGCGCTTCTGAAAAAATATGAAACGAATAGAAGCTGATTCCTGTTAATGGTACAATAGAGATCAGGAAAAGCGCTATGACCAGCCTGGTTCTAATACTGAATTTTCGAAATCCCTGATATCGTTGTCTTTTTTCCATGCCGCTGTCCCTCATTTCTAAAAAATAATTCGTACATGGTCCGGTAAAGATGGAAAAAATCGTTCTGATTTTCATGACTGTATCGGATTGTGACAGATTTATTATACAGGAAAAAAACAAGATAATCCATTTAAAATACAAATAGAAAAAGATTGTACATATATGTCGCAAGAAAATCCATATTATATAAAAATAACAGAAAAATGTTCCATATAAAGAATTGTTTTGTGAATTTACCACAAGAAGATTTTCCATTATACTAATATCATCAGGCAAACATAATAAAAGCCAACAAGAAGGAGGAAACAACCTATGAAGAAAAGATTTGCAGCTTCTGCTATGATCCTTGCTATGAGCGCAGCAACAGTACTTTCCCCGCTTACTGCATTTGCAGAGGCAGAAGAACAGGAATTGAACATTGCCATTTTCCAGGGTGGATATGGGGATGCTTACTGGAATCAGATGGTGGAGCTTTTTGAAGAAAGCCATGAGGGCGTGAAAGTAAACATGACTATCAGCCCTACAATTGGAGATATCATCCGTCCACAGATTGTAGCTGGAAATGCACCTGATTTTATCTGTCTTAACGATGGTGGTGAGGATGGTGTAATCCTTTCCCTGATCAAAGATCATGCACTTCTCAACCTGGATGATGTTTTTGACGGAGAAAATTATGCTGGAACCGGTACCCTTCGCGATGATATTACAGATGGGATCCTTTCCAGTACAAAGTGTGCACCATACGGAGATGATGAGATCTATCTGGCACCATTCAACAGTGGTCCGCAGGGTCTGATTTACAACAAAACATTCTTTGATGAGAATAATCTGGAAGTGCCGAAGACCTGGGATGAGTTCTTTGCACTTGGTGATAAGGTAAAAGATATTGACGGACGTGCACTTTTCACATATCAGGGAATTTATCCGGGATACATGGAAGAAATGCTCTGGCCGGCAATTGCAAATGAGTGCGGCGAAGAAGCACTTACTAAGATTGCCAATTACGAAGAAGGTTCCTTTAATAATGAGGGTGTGTTAAAGGCTTTAAGTCATATTAAAGAGATTGCAGATAAAGGCTATCTGTTAGAGGGCACTGTTGGTATGAACCATACAGAGTCTCAGACAGAGATGATGCTTGGAAAAGCTGCATTTATCACAAACGGAACCTGGATGGAAAATGAGATGCAGGATGCGCCAAGAGAAGATGGATTTGAATTTGCAATGGCTCCGATCCCGACCGAGAACGCAGACGATGTGCACTATGTATTTGACAGCTGCGAGCAGTTTTCCATTCCGGCAGCTGCCAAGAATCCAGAACTTGCAAAAGAATTTCTTCGTTTCCTGTATAGTGATGAATCTGTATCTGCTTTTGCAGAAGCTTCCGGTGCCCTCTATGCTACCAAGAGTGCCCGTGAAGTAGCAAAAGATAAGCTGTCTACTGCAATCTACAACATGTACGGAATCTACGAAGAGGCAACTGCCTCCTCCCTGATTATGAGCTTCGCAGCAGTTCCGGCTGACTGCAAGGTTAACCCGAAAGATGAGATATTTAATCCGATTACATCTGTTATGAATGATGAAATGACAGTGGAAGAGTGGGCACAGAATGTGGAAGATGCTTTTGCACAGGTTCGTGCTGATATGGAAGCTGCCAACTAAACTTCATATACCAGCCGGATAAAAACGGTAAAGCATGGAAAGGCTGCTACACAGTGTATGCTATGCAGCAGCCTTTTGTAACCCTGAACAGATATATCGCCAATCGGTGATGTCATCCACATTTATTAAATACTTTAAATTTAAAGAGGTGAACAAGCGTGGTAAAGAAGCCCAGATTATTTATAGCCCTGTGTACGCTTCCTGCATTGATTTTAACCATTGTTTTTATGATTGTGCCTATGGTAAATGCCATTTATCTGTCTTTTACCAGTTCCACTGCACTTAGCGTAGGCTTTAACAGCAAATTTGTATTTTTGGATAATTACAAGTATATGTTCCAGGATAAGGATTTTCTTCAGGCACTGTTTAATACTCTTAAGCTGATGCTGGTAATCCCGGCTGTGACCATATTTCTAAGTCTTGTATTTGCATTTATCCTTACTCAGGGACAGCTCAAGGAAAAGTCATTTTACCGGACCGTATTCTTTTTCCCAAGTATTGTTTCCATGACTGTAGTTGGTATTGTGTGGTCTTTTGTGTTTAATCCCACAAGAGGAATTCTGAATCATATGCTGGATCTGTTCCATCTCTCCACTTGGAAACACGCATGGCTTGGAGAGGGAAAAACGGCTCTCTGGTGTATCGGTGCAGCCCTGGTGTGGCAGGCTATTGGTTATTATATGGTTATGCATGTGGCTTCCATTGACGGGATTTCCCAGGAGGTTTATGAAGCTGCTTCCATTGACGGTGCAACAGGAGTGCAGAAGTTCTTTAGGATTACCATTCCTCTGCTTCGCAGATCCATTGGAACGACCTATATACTTTCCCTGTCTGGTACTATCAATTTAAGTTTTACTCTGTCCAACGTTATGACAGGCGGTGGACCAAACGGTGCTTCCAGTGTGCTTTTACAGTATATGTATACGCAGGGTATGCGAAACGCTAATTTTGGATATGCCATGGCAATCGCCATGTTTACCCTGATTCTTGCAATTGTGCTTGCAATGATTTCTAAAAAAGTATCATCTGAAAAAGAATAGGAGGGAGACTGATGAAAACTGTAAGAACCTGGTGTATCAGAATCCTGATGATTCTGTTTACCGTTATCTTTTTGTACCCGCTTTTCTGGAACCTGATGTCTGCGTTTAAGACAAATGCAGAATATTTGACAGATCCCTATGCATTGCCCACAGCTTTGAATTTGGATAATTTTGTGGCAGCATGGCAGAAAGCAAATATCGCCGCTTATTTTGGAAATTCCATATTTGTGACTGTGTTTTCCACTGTATTGCTATTGCTTCTGGTTATTCCCATTTCTTATGTACTGGCAAGATACCGTTTTGCGGGCAGCAAACTGATCTCTGCCATTTATATGGCATGTATTTTTCTGCAGGCTACCTACATTATGATTCCTTTGTTTCTGGAATTACAGGCTGTGAATGGATTAAATAACCTGCCGGTACTATGCCTTGTTTATGCAGTTATGCAGTTTCCTTTTTGTATCTTTACTTTACAGGGCTTTATGTCTGCAGTACCCAGAGATTACGAGGAATCTGCAAGAATTGACGGTGCTACTAATATCCAACTGCTATCAAGAGTTATGGTGCCTCTTGCAAAACCCGGAATTGCGACCATTACGATGTTAAGTGCCATGGGCTTCTGGAATGAATATCCATTGGCACTTGTTCTTCTCACGGAAGATGCAAAGAAAACTCTTCCCATCGGAATGGCAAACTTGTTTGAAGTGCAGAAATATGCCACGGACTGGGGTGCACTGTTTGCAGGACTTGTAATTATTATGATTCCAACAATCATTATTTATCTGATTGGACAAAGATATCTGCTTCAGGGAATTGGTGCAGGCGGGTTAAAAGGGTAAAATGAAAGGGGAAATAAAATGCCAACTGATCAGGAATTAATCAAAATAGTTCCCTCCAGCCGCCAGCTTGCCTATCAGGCAACAGAGTTTTATGCGTTCTTTCATTTTGGAATGAATACATATACCAATCGTGAGTGGGGAGATGGAACAGAAACACCACAAATTTTTAATCCTACAGAGTTTGTTGCAGACCAGTGGGTGTCTGCAGCACAAAATGCAGGTATGAAAGGGGTAATTCTTACCTGTAAACATCATGATGGTTTCTGCCTGTGGCCGACCAGATATACCAGCCATAGCGTTGTCTCCAGTCCATGGAAAAATGGAAGGGGAGATGTGGTCTGGGAAGTGTCTGAAGCATGCCGTCGTTATGGGATGAAATTTGGAATTTATCTTTCACCATGGGATCGCAACAAGCCTTGTTACGGAAGCGGAAAAGAATATGATGATTACTATCTGGCACAGCTGACTGAGCTTCTCACCGGTTATGGAGATATTTTTAGTGTCTGGCTAGATGGTGCCTGCGGAGAAGGACCAAATGGAAAAAAACAGCTATATGACTGGAAACGCTATTATGAATGTGTCAGAAAATATCAGCCAGACGCATGTATCTGTGTGTGTGGGCCGGATATCAGGTGGTGCGGAAATGAAGCTGGCGATGTAAGAAAATCTGAGTGGAGTGTTGTTCCTGCACGTACAGCACTTGCAGAGAGTGTACAGGAAAGAAGCCAGCAGACCGATGATAAGGAATTTAGAATGCGCCGGATCACCAGCGACATGGAAGATCTTGGAAGCAGAAGAGCGCTTGAAGGTGAAACGAATCTGATCTGGTATCCGGCAGAAGTAAATACTTCTATAAGACCTGGATGGTTTTATCATCCAGAAGAAGATGATCAGGTGAAAAGTCTGGAGGAGCTGATCTATATCTATATTGGGGCTGTTGGAGGAAATGCAACCTTTTTGTTAAATATTCCACCTATGCCAAACGGGCTTCTTCATGAAAATGATGTTAAACGTCTGGAAGAATTTGGAAGTTGGAAAAAGAAATCTTTTACTCATAATTTAATGAGTACAGCACATATTTTTTCAGAAAATGAAGATCCGACGCATCCGGTTTCTGATTTGACAGATGATACTTCAGAAACCTGGTTTCAGCCTGAAAGCAGCGAACTGCCAGTAGAAATAACCATTTGTCTGGACGGTTCATACAACTTAGGGTATCTGGTATTAAAAGAGGCTGTCTGCTATAGTCAGAGAGTGGAAAAATTTGAGATATTTGTTAAAGAGGGGGAAATATGGAACAGTATTTACACAGGAACAGTAATTGGTTATAAGAAGATCATTTCTGTTAAGGGGCAAAAAGCCCAGAAAGTGAAAATTGTTTTACATGATTTCCGTGTACTTCCGCTGCTCTCATTTGTTGGAATTTATCCTGAAAGTCTTTAATAGGGAAAGCATTCTTTCTCATAATATCTTAAGGTAGAAACAAGAAGATATTATTAGAAAACCATTGAACCTGCTTGAAAGAGAGAACATTCAAAGCAAAATTGCCAATTGGTTTGGAATAGATTTTTCCAAACTGTAGATTATTTTTATAAGTAATCTTGGAACTAATGCAGGAGTCATGGTGCAAATGGACAATGTTCGCAGAAAGCACTTGTCTTTTAGAAAGGCTCGTATTAAAATGCTTGTCAGTGATCAGGTTGCAGAAACTTGCGATGCCTGCGACCGGACGGAGGACCTAAGGGTCCTCCGTTTTTCTATATACGCAGATTTTTATAGCGATAGAAAAAGCATTAAAACCGATAAAACTATTTTTGAACTATGAAGAATAGATTAGAAATCTCATTGCGCGAAAAGGGATGATTATTGTTGACCGTGAGTTCACTGCGTCTAAATTAAAAGATATCAGTTATTTTGCCCTGATAGATGGGTACAAAAATCTGTTTTACAATCCCATGAGTTAGAAACGATTTTTGACCATAACACAGTTAAAATTAATCAAAAAATCAATCGCAAATTTTTACGATTGCATTGACAGTGATTCTCCTTATCTATATATTATTGCAGTAGGAACAACTTATCAAGTACTCGGAAATAACTAACTTGGTAATAAAATTTTTACTGGAGGTTATCAGAAATGACAGAAAGAGAAAAAATGATAAGTGGAGAGTTATATGATCCAGCGGATAAAGAATTGGAACAATTTTTAATTTCACCTGCTTGGATGTATGTGAAGTACATATAGGAGACAATGTGATGATTGGTCCAAATGTCACATTGGCAACTCCCATGCACCCATTTTTACCTGAAGAACGTAATAGCAGAAAAAAAGAAGATGGAAGCTTTTATAATCTTGAATAGGCGAAACCAATTACTATAAAAGATAATTGCTGGCATCCAATGTGGTTGTTTGTGGTGGTGTTACCATAGGAGAGGGATGTGTAATAGGAGCAGGAAGTGTTGTGACAAGGGATATTCCTCCATATAGTCTGGCTGCTGGAAATCCATGCCGGGTTATTCGCAAAATAACTGAAAAAGATCATATGGAATAAGATAATTACAATCAATATTTAGTGTATTATGACAACAACCGTTATCAGTGGAAAAGGTGAGGGAATCGGTTATGAGCAAGTAGCGAAGCGGATTGCGAATATCCGCTTGAATGATAAGATTTAATATAAGGCTATTGCACTGAGTAATTAGTGCAATAGCCTTTTTGCCAAAATAAGTTAGTTTTAACTGGTTGTATTACGGCGAATCAATATCGGAGCAATCTGTTTATGGACAGGCTTTTCCAGTGGTTTAGGGGAACGTTTTTTTTGTTCTTCCATCTGTTGAACCAGAAGCTCCATGGCAGTCTGTGCAATAATATCAATCTGCTGACCAACGGTTGTGATTGGGAGAATTGCCTCACTGGCAATGGGAGAATTATCAAATCCTATGATTTCATAGAAAGAGGGTAATTCTCGGTATTTCTGGAAAATCAGGTTAAGAAACATGTTTGCATAGGTATCGTTGGAAAGGAAAATGCCTTTTTTTTGATTGGGATATTTCTCTTCTATTCTTGTAAAAATACGTCTTATTTCATTTAAAATTTCCTGATAAGAATTACCGCTTACACTTAGATCAATATCATAAGGAACCTGATATTCTTCACAGGTTTCCTTAAATGCGCGAATACGGTCGTAAGCAGGAACTGTTTTCTCAACATTGACATTGATATGGATCAGTATATCACATTTATCACGGATCAGCAGAGTGGTAGCCTGAAGCGCACCCATATAGTTGTCAGTGGTAACACTGCTGATATATTCCGCTTCACGTTCAATG
The DNA here is from genome assembly GCF_025148125.1 of Blautia wexlerae DSM 19850. Taxonomy (NCBI): domain Bacteria; kingdom Bacillati; phylum Bacillota; class Clostridia; order Lachnospirales; family Lachnospiraceae; genus Blautia; species Blautia wexlerae. Next base: position 3,421,251 of record NZ_CP102267.1, on the reverse strand, counting down.
GCAACGATGGGAATCTGATAGGAGGATAATTGTTTTGATGACAGCGTATGACTTAAAACAATGAGACCTTCAATCTGATAGGATAGGAGCTCTTCAATATATTGCTGTTCTTCTTCAGCCTCATGTTCACTGCTAAAGACGAGAAATTTGTAGTGATAATCACTGTAGCTGGACAGCAGCTGTGTCAGCATTTCAGAATAATAATGCAGATAAAGATTCGGAATAATGATTCCGATAAATTCACTTTTTCCATTCGCCAGAACTTTTGCAAGTTTATTTTTTTTATAGCCAAGGGTATCAAGGGCCTGAGAAATTTTTTCCTGATTTTCAAGTGTAAGGGAATCAGGATGATTGAAATATCTTGATATTGTAGTTTTTGAAAAATGGGTATATGCTGCAATATCTGCAAATGTCACCTGTTTTTTTGACATGAAACTTATTCTCCTTATAAATAAATGCAAATATTTTTTTTAGTATAGCAATTATTATACAAAAAGGCAATATTAAAATAACCGATTACGTAACCGGTTATTTTAATGAAGAAAAGTGTTGACAGAGAGTGTGTGATGTAGTAACATCAGATTATAAAGTAACCGGTTACTTAACCGGTTTCATGAACAATGTATGAAAGGAATGGAGGAAAAAGTGCATGAAAACAGTGCAGAACCAAGCAAAGCCCGTAAGCAAGCAGACGTGGAGAAATAAGGTTACGTATGTGAAGAAAAACTGGCAGTTATATCTTTTTTTCTTAATGCCGGGACTTTTACTGACAATCATTTTTAAGTATCTTCCGATGGGAGGGCTTTTGATTGCGTTTGAAGATTATAATGTAATCAAGGGAGTACTTGGAAGTCCATGGGTTGGACTTGAATATTTCAGACGTTTTTTATCATCACCGGATTTTATGAACTATCTGATGAATACATTAAAGCTGAGTATCTATGGATTATTATGGGGATTTCCGGTTCCGATTATTCTGGCATTACTTATGAATCGTATTCAAAAAACAGGGATCAAGAAAAAAGTACAGCTTCTGATCTATATGCCGAATTTTATATCTGTAATAGTACTTTGTGGTATGGTTCGTATGCTGTTATCACCGGTAGGACCTTTGAACAGGCTGCTTGGGATTAGCACAAACTGGATGACAATGCCATCTGCTTTCCGTACTATTTATATAGCAAGTGGAATTTGGCAGACTGCAGGCTGGGCATCTATTATGTATACTGCAGCATTATCTAATGCGAGCAAAGAGTTGGAAGAAGCGGCAGTTATGGATGGTGCAAACCTTTTGCAGCAGATCTGGTACGTGGAGCTTCCGGCGATTAAGAACATTATTGTAATTCAGTTTATCCTGCAGGCAGGAAATATTATGAGCATTGGATTTGAGAAGGCATATGCATTGCAGACAGATATGAACCTGCCGGCATCAGAAATTTTATCTACATATGTATATCGCATCGGTCTTTTGAACGGTGATTATGGTTATTCTACGGCAGTAGGTCTGTTTAATTCAGTTGTAAATGTAATTCTGTTGATTTTTGTAAACTGGGTTGTAAAGAAGCTGAATGATGGAGAGGGATTATAGGAGGAAGAGAAGATGGAGAAAAAGAAGAGAAAATATTCAAGGACAGATCGTCTGATCCTTGGAATTGGATTCACGATTCTTGGACTGTTTGTACTTTCTATTGCGATTCCAATTATATATGTAGTGCTTGCATCTTTTATGGATCCTACTGTTTTGAATAATCAGGGACTGAGCTCTGATATTAAGGACTGGACTTTGGATGCTTATAGAAGAGTACTGGAGAATGAGATGATCTGGCGCGGATTTTTGAATTCTTTTCTGTATTCATTTGTATTTACAGTGATCTCAGTTTTTGTAACATTACTGGCAGCCTTTCCTCTGTCTAAAAAAGAATTTGTGGGAAGAAAATTTTTTAATCTGATTTTTCTGATCACAATGTTTTTTGGGGGAGGAATGATTCCAACATTTATTTTGATCAATCAGCTGCATATGGTAAATACAGTATGGGCGGTTTTGATTCCGGGAGCATTTAACGTTTGGAATATGATTCTTGCAAGAACTTATTATCAGTCAATTCCGGCAGAATTAAGAGAAGCATCTGCAATTGACGGTGCTAATGAAATTCAGCATTTTTTCAAAATTATGATGCCGGTATGTAAACCGATCATTGCAGTACTGGCACTGTGGTCATTTGTCGGAATGTGGAATAGCTACTTTGATGCGATGATTTATTTGAACGATGCAAATCTTCAGCCATTGCAGCTGGTACTGCGTTCAATCCTGGTGCAGAATACTCCACAGCCGGGAATGATTGCAGATATCCAAAGCACAGCAGAGATGGCAAAGGTAGCAGAACAGTTGAAATATGCAACAATTGTAGTATCAAGTTTACCACTTTTAGTGATGTATCCATTTTTCCAGAAATATTTTGATAAAGGAATTATGGTTGGATCGGTAAAAGGCTAAAGAAAGGAATGATACAGATATGAAGAAAAACAGAGTAAGAAGTTTGCTTGCACTTGGACTTTCTTTAACAATGATGGTAAGTATAATGGGGTGTGGAAAACAGCAGAGGCTTGATGCTGAGATTAATCCGGATACACCGGTATCGGATGTACAGTTTCCATTGAAAGAAACAGAGGAGCTTTCTTTTATTACCAGTGCACCGGCCACTTCAACACAGGATCCAAATAAAAGAGTGATTTTCCAGAGAATGGAAGAACAGACAAATGTTCATATTGACTGGACCTGCTTTGTATCAGATCAGTTTTCAGATAAAAAGAATCTGGCGTTGGCTCAGTTTGGAAATCTGCCGGATGGACTGTTTAATGCAGGCATGAGTGATTATGATCTGTTGCGTTATGCAAAGCAGGGAATAATTATTCCGCTGGAAAATCTGATTGACAAATATATGCCAAACCTTCAGGCTGTGTTTGAAAAATACCCGGAATACAGAACCATGTGTACAGCACCGGATGGACATATTTACTCTTTTCCGTGGATTGAACAGCTTGGTTCCGGAAAAGAAGCAATTCAGGCCATTGGAGATATTCCTTATATTAATAAGAAATGGCTTGATTATCTTGGCCTTGAGATTCCAACCACAACAGATGAACTGGAGCAGGTACTGATTCAATTTCGAGATCATGCAGATGATCTGAAACAAGAGTTTTCCATTGAAGGTGATGTAATACCAATGTCATTTATTATCAATAACGGAGATCAGGATCCTTCAATCTTAATAAATGGATTCGGAGATGGTTATGGGGACACAGGAGATCATTTTGCTGTAACAGATGAAGGTAAGGTGATTTATACAACGGTTCAGGAAGGATACAAAGAAGGTATCAAATGGCTGCATAAACTTGTGACAGAGAATCTGATCGATCCGGAAGCATTTACACAGGAATGGTCTACTTATGTTGCAAAAGGAAAGAATCACCGTTATGGACTTTGCTTCACATGGGATATTGCTAATATAGACAACAATACGGATTATGTGATGCTTCCGGCACTGACCGGACCGGATGGAATGAGAAATATCACCAGACAGAACAACAGTGAGACCAGCGGTTTTGACAGAGGAAGATGTGTGCTTACTACCAGCTGCCGTAACACGGCACTTGCTGCCGCATGGATCGATCAGATGTATGCACCCCTTCAGTCTCCGCAAAATAACTGGGGAACCTATGGAGAGAAGGATTCCTTTAATATTTTTGAGCTGTCTGTAAACAAAGATGGCGAAAAAATGTTAAAGCATATGGACTTAGGAGATCAGTCGCCGGTGGAAGTACGTGAAGCGCAATCTGTAAATGGTCCTCTCGCTATATTAAATGAATATTATGGCGTATATGTAACACAGCCGGAAGATGCGAAATGGCGTCTGGATAATATGCATGAGACATATTTACAGGATATGAACAGCAAATATGTTTATCCTAATGTATTTATGAGTATTGATGATACAAACAAAGTGTCACAGTATGATACAGATATTAAGAAATATGCAGAACAGAAGAAAGCAGATTGGATCTTGAACGGAGGAATTGATGAAGAATGGGATTCTTATCTGAAAAAAATGGAGAAGTACGGGCTTTCCGATTACCTTTCAATCAAGCAAAAATATTTTGACCAGTATCAGGATTCATTAAGCAGTGAAAAATAAGAGAAGATATCATTTTGACAGGAGGAACTATATGAGCGAAATGTTGGAAAAGGCAAGAAAATATGAATTTATACAGGGACAGCAGATCAAAGAGGAAGAAAGACCAGCCTTTCATATAACTCCTTATGTTGGCTGGATGAATGACCCGAATGGATTTTCCTATTATAAAGGAGAGTATCATTTGTTCTACCAGTATAATCCGTATAGCACACATTGGGACAGTATGCACTGGGGACATGTAGTGAGTAAGGATTTATTGCATTGGAACTATGTTCCGACTGCATTGGCACCGGATGAAGATTATGATAAATTCGGCTGTTTTTCAGGAAGTGCCATAGAATTAGAGGATGGCAGACAGTTGCTTATGTATACTTCTGTAAATCAGGAGAAACTGGAAGACGGAACTGTAAGGGATATTCAGACACAGGCAGTGGCAGTTGGAGATGGTAAGGATTATGAAAAGTATGATAAGAATCCGGTTCTGACAGCCAAAGATCTTCCAAAGGGGGCTAGTAAAGTAGACTTTCGTGATCCCAAAATCTGGAAAGGGAACGATGGAAACTTTTATTGTGTTATAGGAAGTCGTCCGGCTGATGGAAGCGGACAGATCCTTCTTTACAGAAGTAAAAATGGCTTTGAATGGGAATTTGTAAGCATTCTGGCAAAGAATCAAAATCGTTATGGAAAAATGTGGGAATGCCCGGATTTCTTTGAATTGGACGGCAAATATGTGCTTCTGACAAGTCCACAGGATATGCTTCCGGAAGGATTAGAATTTCATAATGGAAATGGAACGTTATGTATTATTGGGGAGTTGGATCCTGAGACACATACTTTAAAGGAACAGTTTTGTCAAGGTGTTGATTACGGAATTGACTATTACGCAATGCAGACACTGCTTGCACCGGATGGACGAAGAATTATGATCGCCTGGATGCAGAACTGGGATACGCTTGCATATCGATGCAATGACTCTGGATGGTTCGCACAAATGAGTCTTCCAAGAGAACTGTCTGTTAAAAACGGAAGATTGTATCAGGTTCCGATCAGAGAACTTAATGCCATGCGTGCAAACAAAGTCGAGTATAACAATGTTGTGATAAAAGATACCAGGCTCACACTGGATCAGATTGAAGGACGAACGGTAGATCTGGAACTTGTGATACGACCGGCAGATAAAGACAATCTTTATAAAAAATTTGAACTCTGTTTTGCAGAGAATGAGAAATATCATTCTACATTATGCTTCCGTCCGGATGAATCTGTTTTAAAAATCGATAGAAAATTCTCAGGAAGCGAACGGGCGCTGGTTCATCAGAGCAGTTGTCTGGTAAACGGTGACAGCAATGAACTAAAACTGCGTGTGATTTTGGATAA